>CALJEO010000050.1 GCA_938073845.1 uncultured archaeon | reverse complement strand
GGGATGGTGGCGTGACTGCCCTGGCAAACATAGCTCCGGAGGTACACAGGGCTGTCTACGATGCCTGGATTCAGGGAGATCTGGCTGGAGCCCTCAGGGAGAACGAGAGGTTGATGAGGCTCTCTGAGATATATGAGGTAGCTACTTCATATCCCACTGCAGTTAAGACAGCTCTTCATGTTCTAGGGACCCCAGTTAAGCCTTACGTCAGGCCTCCACTTACCCCGGAGTCCCAGGAGGTAACTGACAGGATAGCCGCCATCCTGAGGGAGCTCTGGATGCGCTAGTAACGCTTATATATCAAGTATTGCATGTATTATTGGTGTGACATGTATGACAGAGGGTAATGAGAGAGTTGGAAGGAGGGTCGAGGGAGTCGTGGAGCCGTTGAAGGACGTGACAATAAGGGGCCTGAACCCAGAGCTTTACAACAGTGTGGCTGAGCTATCTAGGAGGCTCGGGATCAGCATAGGGGAAGTGATGAATGAGGCGATGAAGTTACTGCTGGATGTGAGGGGCGAGCTTATGACCGGCCTAAGCCCGCTGATGGAAGGGATAAGGAGCGCCGGAAAGGCCTTGGGGGAGGGTATCTCTAACTTGGCACCCATACCAATATCAGGGGTTGAGGAGGTGGAGCTCTCCAGGGAGGACTTCGAGAGGTTCGGCAGGAGGGTCCTCATCACAGACATCAAGAGGCTCGTTATATCGCAGGACGTCGATGAGGGGACGCTGGAGAAGTACGTGGCGGTCATTAGGAATTGTGATGAGGTCTCCTTCCCCAGGAGCATCTCTAAGTTGCTGGCCTTATCGAAGTGCAGGAACGTTGGGAAGGTCTCCTTCTACTAACCTTTTTTATTCTTTCCTCCCGGTACCCGTTTATGAACACCAAGGCCCTGAGGAAGATCTCCTACGGTGTCTACATAGTCTCCTCAAGGATTGGGGGTAAGCTTAACGGTCAGGTAGCGAACACCGTATTTCAGGTAACCTCAGAACCACCGAAGATAGCTGTTTGCATAAACAAGGAGAACCTCACGCATGAATGCATAACCTCATCTAGGGCCTTCTCCGTCTCCATCCTGAGGAAGGATGCTCCCATGACGCTCATAGGGAGGTTCGGGTTCATCAGTGGGAGGAACTTCGATAAGTTCGAGGGAGTTTCCCATGAGATCGGGAAAACTGGTGTACCAATAGTCCTGGAGGAGTCTGTCGCTTACCTAGAGGCTGTTGTGACCGCTAGCCTGGATGTAGGAACCCATACGCTGTTCGTGGGTGAGCTGGTCGATGCCGAGCTCCTGAGCGACGATGATGTGATGACCTATGACTACTATCATAGGGTGAAGAGGGGGATTTCCCCGGAGAGGGCACCGACTTACATGAGGGAGGGCTGATACCCCTTTTATCCCTCCACCTTTTTATCCTTCCAGAGCTCATGCGATCTTATGAGAGAGTTCCCGCGTTACGCCATCGCTGGCGTCGGAGCGGTCCTGCTAAGGAGCGGGAGGTTACTGCTCATCAGGAGGGGGTTCTCTCCGGGTCAGGGGAAGTGGTCCGTTCCTGGAGGGGCGATAGAGGCTGGAGAGGACCTACTGGAGGCTGCAAGGAGGGAGCTCCTAGAGGAGACGAATCTGGAAGCTGAGCCCCTGGGTGTGGTGGCGCTTAGCCAGGTAATCGTGAGGGAGGGCGATCTCATCAAGTACCACTATATAATAGTGGACGTCCTTTTCGATGGAAGCTCAGTTAAGGGGAGGGAGAGGCCAGGGGGCGATGCCTCTGATATCTCATGGCTCCCCCTGGATGAGGTGCTCTCAAGGAGCGATGTGACCTCAACCACGAGGAGGCTAGCGAGCTTGCTCAAGGGAGGAGCTATACACCTTCCCGTGGGACAGATCCTCTAGGCTTTCCTGATCTCCTCTAAGATTATGCGCACCATCTCCTCAGTCTCCTCCCCGAGGAGGCTATAGCACAGCCTGAAGTACCTGGCATCCCCCATGAAAGCGCTGCCCGGAACCACTCCCACGGTAGGCTCCCTCCTCAGGAGCCTCTCAGCGAGCTTCTCAGCATCATCAAGCTCTGGATGCGTGGCGAACAAGTAGAAAGCCCCCTTAGGTTCGGGGAAGGAGAAGCCATACTCCTTCATGAGCTTGACCAGGAGGTCCCTCTTCCTCCTGTAGTGGGACCTCACCCCCTCGAGGTAGTCCTCGGAGAGGGCATCCAGCAGCATGTTTAGGAGAAGCTGAGAGACTTCCGAGACTCCTGCTGAGGTTACGTAGACTGCATCGAATATCCTCCTCTCCTCCCCTATCCCCCAGTAGACGTAGCCCAGCCTAAGGCCCGGGAGAGCGAGGGTCTTGCTGAAGGTGTCTATTATCACGTCACCCGCTACCCTCGGCTTGAGATCGAAGTATATCTGGGAGTAAGCGGCATCGTTCACCAGTATCACTCCCCTCCTCCTGAGCTCCTCCCATAGCTCCTCAATTGAGTCGTTATCCTGAACGTAACCCGTTGGGTTGTTCGGGTAATTTATCAGGACCACGCCAGCATCCCCCAGCTTGCTGAGGACCTCGCTCACTATGTCCCCCGAGGTGGGATCGTACGTCCTGAAGTCCAATCCCATGAGCCTCGCGTTATCGAAGTACTGGGTGAAGCCCGGTGCTGGTAGGAGCACCCTCCTCCTCCCGAGCACCATGAGCACCGATGTAAGTGCCTGAGCTCCACCGTTAGTCACAAATATCCTCTCAGGATCCAGATCCCTGCCCAGAAACTTTTCAGCGAAGCTTGAGATCTTCTCCCTCGTCTCTCTCATCCCCTCAAATGGTAGATAAGCGTAGCCAACCTCCCCTATCCTCGCCAGCAGCTCCCTGACACTGGCTGGAGGTAGGTGACTAGGGGTCCCTATATGGGCGTTTATGACCCTTTTCCCTTCCCTCTGCTTCGCGGAGCATATCCTGAATATGTCGGTTACATCGAGGACCAAGTCAGCCCCTCGCCAGCATCCCCCTGAGGTGGTCGAGGAAGCCTGAGTAGAGGCTTGGTGCAAGCGTGTAGTTCAGGTATAAGGAGAGGAAGAAAACGACAGCTATCATTATGAGCATGAGGTAATCTTTGGGCCTCATAAATATCTCCTCCAGCTGGGTTGGGTTCTTGGTAGCCCCGTACCCCCTCGATTCTATCGATATCTGCAGCTCCATCCCCCTCCTGAGCAGGTTCAATATTAGCGGGGTTAGGATCGGAACGTACGCCTTGAACGCCCTTACTATCATGTTCATCCTATCTATGTCGAATGCCCTCAGCTTCTGAGCGTCCTTTATGTCCGAAAATGATTTGAATATGAGCGGAGCAAACCTAAGGCCCGCGAGTAGCGTGAAGGAGAAGCTGTAAGGGAGCCTCAAATTGTGGGCCAGAGCAGACATCTTCGTTATCGATGTGGTCATCACGAATATTATAGCGGCTATAACGACCGTCAGTATCTTGACCGAGATGAAGATTCCGTAGAGTAGGCCCTCGAGCGTGAACTCACCTATGTCCTTCTCCCAGAGCTTGAAGTGACCTATCGCGAAAAGAGGAGTGACCCCTCCCCTATAGAGGAACCCTTGAACTATGATGAAGAACAGGAAGATGCTCATCAGTACCTTTATCACCAGGGCCACCCTCCAGAACTCTATTCCCGCCACCCTCCAGAGCACGAGCTCGAAGGCCAGCACTATGAGGAGGGGTATCACGGAGTAATCGTATGTGTAGAGAAGTGCTAGGAGGAGAGCGGCTAGCAGCAGCGATGCCTTAGTTATGGGGTGAAGCTTATGCATCAGAGTGTCCTTCTCCACGTACTTGAACGTCATCCTACCACCTCCAACAGGTTGAGGAACTCCTCCACCCTTATCACCTCGTTAGGCACATCGCTCAGCGACATGGCTAACCTTGTTATCTGAGGTGGCATCACACCAGCCTCCCTGAGCTCCCCGACCCTGTTGAAGACGATGTGCGGATCGTCGTCCAGTATTATTTTGCCGTTGGTCATAACCACCACCCTGTTTGCATACCTCGCTATCAGATCCATATCGTGAGTTATCATTATTATCGTCTTCCCCCTGGCGTGCAGCTCCCTCGCGAGATCAGCTAGGAGATATCTCCCCCTGTAGTCCTGAGCCGTCGTGGGCTCATCCAATATGACGACCTCAGGGTCGAGCGCGAGTGTTGCTGCAGCAGCTAGCAGTCTCCTCTCCCCAAAGCTGAGCTTGAATGGGAAGTAATCAGCCTTCTCCTTCAACCCAACGAGTTCGAGTATCTCAAGAGCTCTCCTCCTTGCTTCCTCCCCCTTCACACCTATGTTCCTCAGGCCGAACACGACCTCCTCCAGCGCTGAGATCGTGAAGAGCTGGTAATCTGGGTTCTGGAGTATCAAACCTATCCTCTTAGCTAGCTCACCCACGGTGAACTTGGAGACGTCCTCCCCTCTGAATAACACCTTCCCGCCCTGTGGCCTCAGCAGGCCTATCATCGTCTTGACGAGGGTGGTCTTGCCCGAGCCGTTCATCCCTATGATCCCGAGGAAATCGCCCTCGTTGACGTCCAAGTTAACGCCATTTAGGGCTTTCACTCCACCTGGGTACTCGTAGTGAAGATCCCTAACCTCTATTAAAGCTCTCCCCTCTCGCTTGGATCCCAGGGTGACCCTTCCAGATACCCTGATCCTCCCGCTCGATAGTAACTTGCTCAGGGATTCCTTGGCCTTGAACTCGTTTATCGGGATCTCTCCCAACTCGATCCCCTTATCCCTCCTGAGCCTATGGAGGAGGATGGCCACATCCGGAGGCTTCACTCCAGCGTACTCCATCAGCTCCACGTCAGAGAAAACTTCCTCAGGGCTCCCCATACCGAGCATCCTCCCCTCCTTCAGTACAATGACCTTGTCAGCTATCTCCGCTATCTCCTCAGTCTGATGCGTCGTTATCAACATGGTCGCTCCCCTCCCCTTGAGCTCCTTAAGCGTCCCCATTACCTCCCTCACCCCAACGGGGTCGAGCTGGGATGTGGGCTCATCCAGGACCAGCACCTCTGACCTCATTGCGAGGACTGAAGCAAGCACTAGCCTCTGCTTTTGGCCTCCTGAGAGTTCATCCGGGGATCTACCCTCAAGACCGCTCAGTCCAGTAACTTCTAATGCCCACCTCACGTTATTCATTATCTCCTCCTTGCTGAGGCCTAGGTTGCTGGGACCGAAGGCGACTTCCATGAGGACTGTGGGGGAGAATATCTGGGAATCCGGGTCCTGAAGCACTATCGAGACCTTCTTGGATAGCTCCCTCATTGTCAGGTCCTTCGGTTGGACTCCAGCTACGCTGACCCTTCCCCTTATGGTGCCCCCGTAGATATGGGGGATGACTCCCGAGAGGAGGTAGCAGAGCGTCGTCTTACCGGCCCCGTTCTCACCTACAACAGCAGCAACTTCCCCTTTATTCAGGAAAAAGGAGAGGTTTTTGAGGGCGACCGTACCATCCGGATAGGTGAAAGTAACCTCTTCGAGCTCGATGATCCTCTGCATGACGGAGCTCTTCCCCCTACCATATCGCTCCAGCCACCTTAGGCAGACCGCTCTTCCTAAGGCCCTCAATTATGGGAATTGCTATTATCGTGATTATGACACAAAGCACAGGCACCCATATCAGGTAGACGCTCACAGTAGCTATTGTTAGCGTCACCGGGTACTTGTAGACGTACCAGTACGGGTACTCCCAGGGCATCCACCAGAGGAACATGCCTATGAGCAGCGTGAAGTACATCGCTACGAGCCTCTTTGCGCCCACACCCTCCCTTATCAGCCTAGGTAGGGTCCTGAAGCCTACCGGAGTGAGAAGCACGATTATCCAGGGAAGCCATGTCGGGAGGAAGAGGAGGAAGTAGAGTGGCTGCGGAGCAGCATCGAATCCACCAGCAGGTCCGGGGATGTAGTAAGGGACCAGATTTATTATTATAGCCTGACTTATGTAAAGGGGAAGGAGTATCACGTACCACTTCCTCTTGTTTGCATTCATCGTCAAGCCAACTGCTATCGCTGGCATCGTGCCCGTGAGTATCACGTCCACTATGCCCAACGGGTAAGCTGCCGGGGAGAGAACCCAACCTATGAGTCCGCCGATGAAAGCGCTTAGGGTGGCTGCTGGGAGCCCTAGGATGAACGGGGCTATGGCTGCTAGCGGTAAGGAAAGGGGCCAGTAACCCCCACCACCGACGTATGGGAATATCGGCACTATGCTAGTAGCCCCGAGTAGAGCTGAGTAGAGAGCTATCCAAGAGACGGGAGCCCTTCTCTCAGGAACCGAGGCCTCACTTCCCATTCCTACACCCCCTTAACTCTACCCCAAATCGTTAGGATCGCACCTAGGATCAGTAGGCCCGCGATCGTGTAGTTAAAGAGGTCTGGGGAGATCTGCTTTTTAGGGGGAAGCACGTAAATGTTGTAAATCTGTCCCAATATTGCTATGATACCTGATATTATCAGGAGGATACCTATATAGTACAGAAGGATTTTCGGCGCCTTCTGACTCATGACACGGCACCTGCCTGACTCCCGGGGAACTAACTTAAATACGTTGCGCCTATAGATGATCCCTCATCTTTGAGAATATTTGGATTTTAAACAGGAAGGTTAGGGATTAAAATGTTTATAGATTCATCTCACTATCTCGTCCACGTCTCTCCACCACTTCTCGCTGGTCCCCTTCTTAGCCCTCTTCATCCAGTTCTTCGTCTTAGGCTCCTCCTCGATTATCCTGAGCAGCTCATCCACCTGCCCAGCTACCTTGTCCCTCTCCTCCTCCCTGAGCCTCCCCTCCCTCACCATCTGCTCAGCGTACATCTTGACCTTCCTCAGGTTCTCAACGGAATCGTACCAGAATCCCCAGTCGTCGGCCAGCACCTCAGCTATATACCTAGCGTTTATCTTCTTAGGCCCCTCCTCCTCAGCCAGTTCGTGGGTCAGGAAAAGCACTATAAGGTCGACCAGATCCTTTGGGTTTATCTCGTGTATCTGGAGCTTCTCGAGCACTACATCCGTTGCTGTTATAACATACTTGGAGAGCTCCAGCCTCCCCTTACCCGGCTCCTCCCCGAAGTGAACGTCGTGGCAGAACTCCAGCTTGTTGAAGAAGACGTCCACGTGGAACTTGCC
>CALJEO010000049.1 GCA_938073845.1 uncultured archaeon | reverse complement strand
AGTTCGTAGTCTCCTTGCATCACCTCTACGGGGTTAAGACCAATTTGGACACCGCTAAGCTTAGGAGTGTCTCCGAGCTCGTTGAGAAGATGACCGGGATTCAGGTCCCACCGAATTATCCGATAGTGGGGGACAACGCGTTCTCTCATGAGTCAGGGATCCATGTCCACGGGGTCCTTGAACATCCGGGCACATACGAGCCTCTCCCGCCCGAGAGCGTGGGTATGAGGAGGAGGATCGTTTTAGGGAAGCACACTGGGAGGCATGCCGTCGAGGAAGCCGTTAGGAGACTCGGGTACATCGCTAGGAGGGAGGAGATAGATGAGGTGACTAGGAGGATTAAGGAGATCGGAGATATGGGGATTAAGATCACTGAGAAGGACTTCGGAAGGATAGTGGCTGAGGTTATCGGCGGGAGGGAGGGTGCCAGGATCCTCGAGGTGAGCGAGTGGTTGGTGGTGACAGGGAGCGGCGTGACGCCATCAGCCTTCCTAAAGGTGAAAATTCAGGACAGGGAACTCAGGAGCTACGGTTGTGGGGTAGGGCCCGTTGATGCTCTATCTAATGCCTTGAGATCTGTTCAAGGAATCCCTGAGTTCAAGCTGAGCAGGTTCAAGCTGAACGCTACGAGCAGAGGCACTGATGCCGAGGGAGAGGTCTACGTCAAGATAGAGGGTGATGAACTCTCATCAGAGGGCTATGGGATCAGTAAGGACATAATTAGGGCTAGCCTAGATGCACTGCTCGATGCCCTCAACAAGGTGATGAGCCTTGGGGACAGCTGTGGAGAAGATACTCAGTAGGGCCTCCGGAAGGGAGGTGTCAGCTGGCGAGATGATTGAGGCTGAGATAGATGTTTACATGGTACACGATCCGATGGGAGCCCTGGTTGAGGACGCCCTGAGGGAGTTGGGAGGGAGGGTCAAGCATCCTGAGAGGGTAGTGGCTGTCCAGGATCACTTCGTACCGGCGAAGGACATTGAGTCAGCTAACCTAAGTAAGAGGCTCAGGGATTTCTGTAGGATCGAGGGAATCACCCTTCACTACGAGGTAGGGGCTGGGATATGCCACATCATACTCACGGAGGAGGGTCACGTGGCGCCTGGGGACGTGGTCGTGGGCACCGATTCCCACACCCCAACGGCTGGCGCCTTGGGGGCGTTCGCCGTAGGCATAGGTGCTACGGAGATGGCCGTCGCCCTCATGATGGGAAGGCTCTGGTTCAAGGTACCTGAGACCATGCTTATCAGGGTGAACGGATCTCTTCCCGAGCTCGTGTTCGCTAAGGATCTGATACTCAAGCTCATCTCCATTATCGGAGTTGATGGGGCCAACTACAAGGCCCTGGAATTCGATGGGGATGCTGTGAGAAGTATGGCAATGGATGAGAGGTTCGTCCTCACCAACATGTCCGTGGAGGCAGGAGCTAAGACCGCGATGATACCGCCCGACTCAGTCACCCTCTCCTATCTGGAGGGTAGGATCAGTAGAGCGCCGAGGCCGGAGTACTCGGATCCCGGGAGTCACCATGAGGTCCTAGATTTTGATGCTAGCTCCTTGGAACCTCTAGTTGCGCTACCATACTCGCCGGCTAACGTAAAGCCCGCCTCAGAAGTAGGGGATGAGATAGATCAGGCCTTCATAGGGTCCTGCACAGGCGGGAGGATGAGCGACCTCATCGCCGCAGCCAGGGTGCTCAGGGGGAGGAGGGTCAAGGAAGGCGTTAGGCTCCTGGTGATACCCGGAAGCCGGAGGATATATGTGGAGGCCATGAGGAACGGGATATTGGAGACCCTAGTTGAGAGCGGCGCTGTAGTGGGTCCACCTACTTGCGGTCCCTGCTTAGGAGCCCATTTAGGCGTTCTAGCCGAGGATGAAGTTGCTATCTCCACCTCGAACAGGAACTTCAGGGGGAGGATGGGTCATCCCAGCTCGAGGGTCTACTTAGCGAGCGCAGCCACAGTAGCTGCCTCAGCTCTACGCGGAAAGGTGACGGATCCAAGGGAGGTGCTCGCTTGATCGTGAGGGGAAGGGTAATCAGGTACGGGGATAACGTGGATACGGACGTCATAATACCCGCTAGGTACCTGAAGCACGGTTCTGATGCCAGCATCCTCAGGGCCCATGCCATGGAGGACCTGGACCCGATGTTCCGGGAGAAGGTCAGGGAGAGGAGGATCATAGCCGCCGGGAGGAACTTCGGATGCGGTTCCAGTAGGGAGCAAGCTGTCCTAGCCCTAAAGCACTCGGGAGTTGAGCTTGTTATAGCGGAGAGCTTCGCCAGGATATTCTTCAGGAATGCGATCAACCTGGGCCTGCCCCTCCTTGAGCTACCGAGCGCTTGGGTGATTGAGGACGGGGATTACGTGGAGGCCATGCTCGATGAGGGAGTTGTCCTCCTGCCTGAGAGGGGCATCTCACTGAGGGGAAGGGGGATGCCGGAGTTCATGCTGGAGATAATAAAGGCTGGGGGCCTCATCCCCTACCTTAAGAGGTCGGTATGATGCCTAGAGTTGCTGTTATTCCGGGGGACGGTGTCGGTCCTGAGATCGTAGAGGCTGTGGTTCCAGTCCTGGAGATGGTGGCCGATGCCTTGGGCATCCCCATCGAACTGAGGTTCTACGAGGCCGGTGATGGGACTAAGGCCAGGATGGGGAGGGCCTTGCCCGAGGAGACCTTCCAGGGTGTTCTGAAGGCAGATGCTACGCTCATGGTCGCGATAGGGGAAACAGCTAGGGAGGTGATACTTCCTCTGAGGCAGAGATTGGACCTCTACGCCAATCTCAGACCAGCCAAGTCTTATCCACTGCCCAAAGCCGTGCCCGGGTTCGATCTAACAATAGTGAGGGAGAACACGGAGGACCTCTACGTCATGTCAGGGTGGAGCAACCAGGATGCTGCCGTTGATCTCAGGGTGATAAGCAGGAGGGGTAGCGAGCGCATATGCAGATTCGGCTACAATTATGCCAGGAAGATGGGGAAATCCAGGGTTTACGTTGTTCACAAGGCCAATGTGCTTGAGGGCTGCAGGCTCTTCAGGAAGGTATGCTCGGAGGTGGCTGCCGAGGAGGGGTTCGAGTATAGGGAGATGTACGTGGATAGCGCTGCAATGAGGATAGCATTGGACAGGCCCTTCGATGTGATAATAACGACGAACATGTTCGGCGATATACTCTCAGACTTAGCGGCAGCCTTCATAGGGGGGCTGGGCATGTACCCGAGCGCGAACCTGGGTGAGGGTAGGGCCATATTTGAGCCCGTCCATGGGACAGCTCCTGAGCTCGCCGGAAGGAACCTAGCTAACCCCATGGCAACTATCCTCTCTGCCTCCATGATGCTAGATTGGTTAGGATACTCCGAGGGGGCTAAGCTGATGGAGGAAGCGGTTAGGAGGACCTGCGAGCGCGGACTCACCACACCGGACGTGGGGGGCACCCTGGGAACGAGGGAAGTGGGTCTGAGGGTTTCGGAGATGATAGGGTCCATCCTGCGGGAACGTTCCTAGTGAGCTTAGGTACCGTGTCCTAAGACCCCTCATCCATTTTAAGTATCTGGGTGAGAATATATGCCCATGAGACTGCTGAGCTTCGTTTACGGAGGGAGGAAGGACTACGGTATCTCCTTGGATGATGAGGTGGTTCCCTCATCCGAGCTCTCGAGGGTGCTGGGGAAGCCGCTCCCGCCGACCTTAGATGAACTCATCGGAACACCCCTGGTCGACGAGGTAGTCAGCCTGGGGAGCAGGGCCTTCGAGAGGAGCATCAAGCTTGAGGAAGTTGAGATAATAAGGCCCATCTCCAACCCACCCAAGATAATCTGCCTGGGCAGGAATTACGCCGAACACGCTGCCGAAACTGGGAGCCAGCTGCCGAGCGAGCCTGTCATATTCATGAAACCCAGGACCTCGCTGAACGATCCCTTCTCAGATGTGCTGGTGCCGGATGACTACACCTCTGAGGTGGACTACGAGGGGGAGATAGCTTTCGTCGTTAAGAGGGGTGGGAGGAAGCTGAGCGAGGAGGAGGCGAGGGCCTCGATACTCGGTTACCTAGCTTTCAATGATGTGACCGCCAGGGACCTCCAGAGGAGGGATAAGCAGTGGGTAAGGGGGAAGAGCTTGGACGGTTTCGCCCCAATAGGACCTTGGATAGAAGTTGGCGTGGATTTCGAGGAGCTGGGCATATTCACCTGGGTTAACGGGGAGCTCAGGCAGAGGGCTAGCTCCGGGGAGATGATCTTCAAGCCTTGGGAGATACTGATGGTATTGAGCAGGGGAATGACGATGGAGGCTGGCGACCTCATCGCAACGGGGACACCCGCGGGAGTAGGGGCCTTCTCGGATCCCCCTAGGCTCCTGAGGCATGGGGATTTGGTTGAGGTGGAGATTTGGAATGTGGGGAGGATAAGGAATAGGATCGTCTTCGAGAGCTTGAGGTGAGGTTTAGCCGACCTCGAGACCTAGTATGAGCTTTGCTCCCGCTCCTATCAAGTAGGATACTCCGGCGACTCCCAAGCTCGTGAGCAACATCTCAAAGATGGATCTAGCCACGCTAACCTCCCTTATGACAGCCAAGTATGAGGAGAATACGCATATTATCAAGGAGGCCAGGGCTATTGTGGATGCCAGGGCCCTGAGGATGTCATCCAACAGGAAGAAGGGCATCACCAAGAGCAGCACTGATACCATGTAGGCGATCCCCGTGTAAAGGGCACCCTTCCTTGGACTTCCTCTGAGCTCGGATTTCCTCGATAGATACTCAGAAGCTGACATGGAGAGGGAGGCAGCCACTCCCGTCACCAGGCCGGCTGCGGCGACGTACTTTGTGCTTAGGAGTGCCATCGAGAACCCGGCTAGGGAACCCGTGAGCTCGATGAGGGCATCATTAATGCCAAGGACCATCGAACCTAAATATTCCACTCTCTCCTCTTTTATCATGCCAGCCAGCCTCTTCTCATGCTCGAACTCCTCCCCGAGGATCCCTTTGAGTTCCTCGTAACTCTCCGCCAACCTCTCGTAACCTCTCTTAGCAGATTCCTCCGCTCTCTCCATCAGCTTAACAGTGAAAGTGATTCCGAATATCTTGAAAAAAGCAAGATAAATCAGTATTCTCAGTTTACTAGGTCTCACTTCCCTCTTAGTGATCTTTTTCAGGGTCTCATAATGCTTCAGTTCATCCTCAGCTATTTCCCTGAGCGTATCCCTGTTGTCCCCTCCGATGAGGGATGAAATCCTCCTGTAGACCTCATACTCAGTTATCTCGTTCCTCTGAAACTTGAGGAGATCCATCTCTCACCTTCAAGACGTATTTGGGAATCAATAATAAAAAAGTGCTAAGGGGCTTACCCATGGATCTCATTTGACGGGCTCCCCTCTCAAGTCAAGTATGATAGAACCCAAGGCACCGAGCAGCGCACCCAATCCAGCTAGGATAGTCCCGATGCCTATCGGAGTGACGAAGTTCACTAGGAAGTTGTGTATCTGCGGTATCGGGATCTGAGCCCCTTGGTGATGCACCGGATAGACGTGCATCATCCAACCGGCGTTGTAGCCAGCGTACATCAGTAGGAAAGTCGCTATCATGACGCCTGCATTGTAAATTAGGAATGAAAGGAGTCCCATTGATGATTTCCTATCACCGTAAGTTGAGGAGAGGTAGAGGTTCCCCAGGGGTCCCGCGATGAGGTACATCAAGTAGCCCATCGTGAACCACATACCCGCGCTGCCGCCCGAGATCACCCTGGGGATCTCGAGGGGTTCGTAAGCTATCAGCAGAGTGATGACCGAGGCTGCGAGCAAATGCGCCAGCGAGGCATATCTGAACAACTTGCCCGGGACCATTGCAACACCTCCCTTCAGGTAGTATAACTATGGTAGTATAACTATATAAGGCTTGCTGAACAGCCGTGCTAGTATACGATACTCTGTAGGAGGAGACTCGCATGGGAGAGGACTCCGTGCTCTTGGAGAGAATTCTGGGATCATCCTCGCGTGAGTTCCTAGAGAAAACCTGTTCAATATTCATGAAAGTGGTTGACTCTTACTCACGGGAAGGTGAGCTCCTGATCTACCTCTTCGGGCTGAAGTTAGGCGAGAGGATAGGGAGGGAAATCGACATGGGAGACCACTGGAGGATCTTATCTGATGTGCTGAGGGGCATGGGGCTAGTTGAGAGCGTTGATATGATAGCTGAGAGCTTTAGGGGAACGACACTCCGAGTTAGGTTTAGTGGAGATCGTGAGAGGGGAAAGATCGTCTTCATGAAGGGTTTAATAGCTGGGTTGATCTCCCAGGTATCCGGGAAGTACTTCCTCATCATCGAATCGGACTGCCACGCCGATACCTGCCTTCTGAGGTTAACAGAGCTACCAGAGGACCCGGAACTCGATCCTCCCAGGAGCTTGATAATGGAGTACCTCAGATTCAACCCCGGAGCTCACCTAAGGCAGATGGCGAGGGACCTGGGTATGAGCCTAGGATCCCTGAGGTGGCATCTGAGCGTCTTAGAGAGGAAGGGTCTCGTTAGGGAAAAGAGGAAGGGAAACCTCACGGAATTCTATCCCTCAGAAGTCCTCGAATATCACCAGATCTCATCGTCCCAGGGAACGTCTTGATTATCGCACACACGACCGCTGAAGACCATCTCGAGTATCTCCCCAGAGGACCTGCTGAAGACGTCCACCTCACCCGAATCGTTCTCCCTGACAGCTAGAACGACGACGCTACATCCATTCTCATCCTCAAGAGATACGTAGAACTCCTTATCGTTGATCACGCTTAGATCCGATTCGTCATCCTCTAGGTCTATCCTCTCCATCCTAGCGTACCACTTCCCCCACTCGAATGTTATTGCCCTCATCCCCAGGAACCTAGCGAGGGGCTCGAGGTTCCTCAGTATTACCCTCTTCATCCTGCCCACGCCCAGGCTCAGCAGCTTGAGGGGATCCTCCTCCACCTCCTGAGTGAACCTATCCCAGTTGACTCCTATCTGTTCCACTCCGTCCATTTTTCTCAGTCGCTAGGCTGAGTATCAGGTAATAAGTCTTTTGGTTTCCCGAGTCGGAATAGGTTATAAGCTGGGGACCCCTGAAAAACCTATGGAGTTCAGGTACCTGGGCAACTCTGATACGAAGGTATCTGCGGTCGGTTTGGGAACGTGGCAGTTCAGCGAGTCATGGGGTGTTACGGATTACCGGACCGCGAAGTCCATAGTTGGGAGGGCCGTCGAGCTCGGCATTAACCTCTTCGACACGGCAGCGGTTTACGGGAGGGGGATGAGTGAGAGGTTCCTGGGAGAAGCCCTCAGGGAGCTTGGGATCAGGGAGGAAGTCGTGATAGCGACCAAAATACCCGGGGAATTCCTATCGAGGCACGACGTGTTTAAAGCCACTAGGAGATGCTTGGAGAGGCTGGGTACGGGCTACATAGACCTGATGCAGGTTCACTGGCCCCCCTGCTGGGATAACTTCCCCACCTGCGAGTACATGCGTTCCCTTGAGGAGTTGGTCCACCTGGGTGCGATAAGGATGATTGGGCTCAGCGACTTCCCGCCGGAGCTAATTGAATCGGCCTGGTCCTGCCTCTCCACGGAGGATTTGGTCAGCGTACAGGTCAAGTACAACCTGGTCGAGAGGGATGCCGAGAAGGAGATAATACCCTACGCTGAAGCAAACGGCCTCAGCGTGCTGGCATGGTCCCCTCTAGCCAAGGGAGCCCTCACGGGCAAGTACACTCCGGAGAACCTCCCGTCTTTCTCCGATGTGAGGGAGGGCTCCGCCCTCTTTCACCCGGAGAACTTCCCAAAGGTATACGAGCTGGTGAAGGTCCTTAAAGA
The DNA here is from genome assembly GCA_938073845.1 of uncultured archaeon. Classification (GTDB taxonomy): domain Archaea; phylum Korarchaeota; class Korarchaeia; order Korarchaeales; family Korarchaeaceae; genus Korarchaeum. The sequence continues at coordinate 9,821 of CALJEO010000049.1, read as the reverse complement.
GGTGGGAGCTAAGTACGGGAAGAGCCCATCCCAGGTGGCGCTCAACTGGCTGCTGATGGCCAGCGACAGGGTGATCGTGATACCCGGGGCTAAGAGCCCATCGCAGGTCGAGGAGAACGTTGGTGCAGCGGATTGGAGGATGAGCTTGGAAGACTGGATGAGGCTGGAGGAGGAAAGCGGAAAGGTAAGGATAACGAGGGTAATCTGGTGATCAGGCATCTCCGCTTATCTTTCTAGCTAACCCATCGACCAGCTTTGAGTAGAGGTCCTCGAAGGTCCTGTAGAGTGTCTTGAGTAAATCGTAAGCGGATAAAAGCAGGAAGATCGCTACACCCAAGTAGATCAGCTTCGATGCCCAGTCCCCGAGCACCGGCCTCAAGATGCTGGGGAGGTATATCCACAGGATCGACCCCACCACCAAATAGAGGAGGTCCGTCACGATCCTCCCCAGGGTGGTCTTGGTCACGCTGAACCTCTCGGCGAACCTATCTGACGCTAAATCGAAGAGCCTCTTCGTGGGGATCAGTATCCTGTAGCCGAAGTATATCACGATGATGAAGTCCAGGAAGGTCAGCAGGAACTCCCCTCCTATCGAGATACCCTCCTGTGATAAGATAGTGACGTCCGAGATCATGGGGGAGAGGATCCTCACCAGGAGAAGTGCCACCCCCATCTTGAAGGAATTTGATAGGATCCCCCTGATCAGGAAGCTGGCCTCTCCCCTTTCTAAGGAGACCTCTGGGGCGGGTTTCCTCTTCTCCAACCTCACGGTCCCTTTGGGTTCCCCCGGGTGCCTGAAGGCCAAGTACACCGAACCCATCAGGTAGATCGCGGGTACTATCGCTATGTACCAAAGGGCCAGGTCCTGTTGCGAGAAGGCGCAAGCTAGGAATATAACGAATATCCTGACGTCCCTGGTCGCTGGTATCAGCCTAAGCGCGCTCACATCCATCCCGGCCCTAGTCAAGCCGGAGGTCGCGTAGCTCACCAACACGCTGTTGGCTGATGCTACCATTGGAAGGAGCACCCCAGCGCCTTCAAGGGCCCGCAGGGAGAGGGTCAGCCCGGCTATCAGGGCCACATCAGCCACCCTATCCATTAGGGAATCTAGGAAGCTACCCAGCTTCGAGACCCTCTTGAAGAGCCTGGCTACCTCCCCATCCACCCCATCCAGTACGGATGCGGCCTGAGCTAAAATCCCCCCAAGGAGGAGGTTCCGCTCCGCAAGGACCAGTGCCGAGATGAGGCAGAGAGCAAAGGAGAGGAGGGAGAATATGTTAGGGCTCACGAGGATCCTCCTACTGTAAAGCATCAGGGATATCCTGGTGGAGATGGGTCTGTTCAGGTACCTAGCCACAATACCGTCCTCGGGCTTGACGAGCTCCCTCCTCAGGATCTCCCAGTAGAGCTTCCTAGCCCTCTGAAGGTCTTCTGGAGTATCCACGTCCTTCCACAGCTTCCCCGTGACGTCCACATAATCGACATCGTTGAAGGAAGCGGCTAAGTTCAGCGCATCAGCTATCCTCGCCTGAGATCCCTTCCCCATTATAGCCTCCCTTATGTAATCCTTAGCCCTTCTCCTGCACATTATCAGACCCGTATCTATGCCGTAATGAGGAGGTATCGCCTTATCCGCTAACTCCACCCTCTCCTCGCTCAGAGCTAGCTTCAATCCCTCAATGGCTTCGGATCTCGATGGTTTCCTGTCCAGGCATACGGTGAAGGCCTTATCGCTCTCGTGACTCACCAATTGTCTGAGCATTGAGGCCTCGAACACGTGATCGGACATCACTATTAGGAATGAGTCTCCCACCATGTCTAGGGTTAGGTAAACCGTGTAAAGGTTTCCGAAGTCCTCCCTATCCGTCTCCAATATCTCAACATCATCACCCAGCTTCTTCCTGAGCAGATCCTTGAACTTCGGCCTCGTGACGATAAATATCCTCTCCGGATTCAAGCCCCTGACCCTCTCGATCAAGTGATCCAGGATGGTAACTCCAGGCTCGAGCTCGAAGAGAGTCTTGGGGATCTCCCTTGAGTAGGGCTCCATCCTGGATGCGACCCCGCCAGCGCATATGACCACGGAAACCATCCGCATCCAACTCAATCATTCGATGGTAGATATAAGCGTTCCTTAATTGGGGCGTTACACCATTATTTTTATGGAATTTGGGGAGTTTTATCGTGAATTCTCATCATTGGAGCTCATAGATTTATTATCGTGAGCTCCCTGGGGCAGTTCAACCTCACCGGGTTCTTCTCACCCAAACCCCTGCTCACGTACAAGTAGCTACCACCGACCTCGAAGAGTCCGCTCGCATACCTGGTCCCGTACTTACTGGGGGTCCAGAGAGGGCCTATGAGGGGAAGGCAGACCTGGCCTCCGTGCGTGTGTCCTGCCAGCACGACCTTAGCCCTGGGCCGAAGCTCTATGATATCGGGTGTATGGGAGAGCAGCAAGTCAACTTCTCCCAGCTCCCTCAGTACCTCCATGGCTTGCTCGTCATCTTCGTACCAATCTATGCCCCCTATCCTGATCCCCATCTCCTCCGTGACCTCGTTAAGCAGCAACTTCACCCCGGCTCCCTCAAGAGCTTCGATTCCCCGCCTCAGGGGTATCTTCGGATCAGCCCAGTGCTCGTGATTTCCCAGCACACCGAACTTGGGCACATCAATGCATTCTAGGAGCTTTATCAGGGGATCCAGGCTCCTCGTCCTCTCATCGTAGGAGTCACCGAGGATGAGAACGACATCCAAGTCCCCAGCCGTCAGTAACTCCCTGATCACCTCCTCCCTCCTGCCCCATCTATGGACATGTAGGTCGGCTAGAACTGAAGCCTTTATACCAATTCCTGCATTTATCTCAATTTTATAGATTTTTGGAAGATAACTTTTTAAAAATATTCCAGAAAACTTCACCATGATTCCCACCGTGCAATCGTCACATCCTCTTCCCGAGCTTGAGCCCCATCATCTTGGCGAACACCTTAGCCTCATGGAACTTCCTATTCATTAGAAACCACTCGAGCGCCTCCTCAGCGTCCTCCTTACTTATCGGATTTTCCCTCATAAACTCGAGAAGCCCCTCCCTGACGATCTCGTACTTCAGTCCCTCACTGAGTTCCCTGAAGCCCCTGAGCCTCCCCGTCACGTTCAGGTAGTGGTGAGCCCTCCTAGCCCACTCGCTCATGGTCCCTCGGATCCGCGGGAATCCCAATAAAAAATAAGTTAACGGATCAGGGACGCCTCCTGACGAAGTAGACAACCATGAGCAAGATAAATAAGAGCACCGCAACGAGAGCGATCTGCATTGACGCTAAATCGCCTGTGCCAGGCCGATTACTCCCTGAGCCCTTCAACGACCGTACCACCTCAGTCAGCTTTTCCGGGATGCTGCTCTGATCCAGGGGTGAGGGGATGCTCACCTTCCTTATCCCGAACTCCTCGGATACTTCAACAGCTTTGAGGTTCGCAGGCGTGCTCTCATCACCCAAGGTAACTACTATGCCTATCTCATTATTCCTAGCGGCCCTGTAGATCTCCGATAGCTCCGAAAGGGTAGCTGGAAGACCCTCCTCCTTCATCAGGAGGAACCTCACCTTGATCCCTAGCCACTCCAATGCGTACTGTGCCGTGGGAGCTGAGGCTAAAGCAGTCATGTTCATCCTCTGAGCCTCATCCATGATTCTCCTCACTCTACCCTCTAACGCGAGGTAGTTGGAATCGTAGTCCTTGGAGCAGGACGGGTTCAGCTCCTTCAGGATGTCCCTCAATTCCCTCATGAAGGTCAGATAGTTCAGGGGATCGTAGATGGGCATATGGTAATTAGGTTGGCCTGTCATCGGGTTCTCGTATATTCTAATGCCTTCTATCGAAGGTATCTCCACCAACCTGGCCTTGATCTCTCCCCTTAAGACCATTCCTCTTATTGAGATCTCGAAGGGCGTGTGGGCCGTAGACACTATCAAGTCAGCCTCCCTGATCTTTCCTATATCAGCTGGCCTGAGCTCGTACTCGTGGGGGTCCAAGCCCGGTGGGGCCAAGTAGTCAACGCTGTCCGAAGGGCATGCCAGCAGCTTTAAGTCGTGCAACAGGTTGCTGAAGGTGACCAGGATCCTCAAACCATCTGGGTGAGCGGTGGCCGGGAGAGGGATCGCGATCAGCAAGAGGGTGAGCACCGGGATCGTGCGCCCCATAGCCTCGCCAAGTGTGCACATCTTTATAAATATATACACTATGATGTGCACGATGGAATTGCGCGTGCGTGCTGAGAACCTATCGGTCCGCTATGGTAGCGAGATCATCTTCGATGGGGAAACCTTCGAGTTGGCTGGACCAGGACTCTTCCTGGTGATTGGACCTAACGGGGCTGGAAAAACCACTCTTTTCAGGGCGCTTCTGGGATTGGTGGGGTTGAGGGGCAGGGTCTACGTGAACGGTATTGAAGTCACTGGGGATCCTGAGAGGGCAGGAAGGTTCGTTGGCTACGTTCCGCAGCTCAATTTAATCGATCCACCGTTCCCAATAAGCGCCAAGGAGCTCATAGAGTCCGCGATCATCCTCAGGAAGAGAGCCCCTACGCTAAGGCTGAACGATAGGGAGAGTTCCCTCCTGAAATCCCTGATCAGAGATCTCGGTTTAAGCGAGTTCATCGAGAAGCCCTTCCAGCAGCTCAGCGGGGGACAGAAGCAGAGGGTTCTGCTTGCGAGAGCCCTCATCACAGATCCTCCCATAATCATGATGGACGAGCCGTTCACTGCAATGGATCCGGCTGGAAGGGAGTCCCTCATCAGGATGATGTTCGAGCTAGCTGATAGGAAGCTCCTGCTAGTGAGCAGCCACGATCCAACTCTCTTCCTACAGAAAGCCAAGGCCGTGATGGCTCTGAACAGGGGGATAGTGGCCATGGGATCTCCCGATGATGTGCTGAGTGAGGAGGTGATGAGAAGGGTCTATGGGAGGAGCGTGGTGCTCGTTGAGAGGTGTCTCCACGTGGTGGATTACCATGCCGTTTGAACTATTCCTTGATGTTAGGTGGATCCTGGTGATCTCGCTCTCCTCGATGACCTTCGGCATAGTGAGTCCCCTGGTCCTCTCCAGGAGGCTGCTCTTCCTAGCCGGTACCCTCCCGCACTCAGCCCTGCTGTCGGCGCTCCTAGCCATAATACTAGATAGAGCCCTCAGCATCCCCTCTCAGCTGGGATCCCTGATCCTCAGCGTAGTACTGGTAGCTATGGTCCTCCGCATGATCTCTAGGGGCCTGAGACCGGATGTAGCTACAGCAATATTCCTCTCGCTTACGGTTTCTCTGACGGCTCTCTCCCTTTACTACGTGATAACGAGTTTTCCGGTGAGGGAGAGCATCTGGTCCTACTTAGTCGGGGACCCCCTCCTGGTGACCTGGGAGGATGTCAGCTACACGGCCCTGATATCCCTGATGGTGCTGGGGATCAACCTTCCACTACTCGAGAGGCAGGCCCTCATAGGAGCTGATAGGGACTTCGTGAAGATATCTGGAGTTAAGGTAAGCCTTTACGATTTGATCACAGCTCTATCTTTAGCTATAGCGACAGTAGGTCTCCTAAAAATCATTGGATTTATCTTAGAGCATGTTATGATCCTCCTCCCTGGGATAACAGCCGCTTCCCTATCTAGGAGCTTGAGGGGCTTCCTGCTCCAAGCTTTTATAATATCCCTCCTGGGGGGTCTGGGTGGCCTGGTGCTCGGACTGCTGACGGGCCTAGCGCCCTCGGGCTGCATCGGCCTGGCCCTGCTATCAATCTACCTGGTCTCTTCGCTGGGGAGAGGAGGCAGATGAGGAGGAGATTCGGTATCTCCATTCCAGATGAGCTGCTTGAGAAGCTGGATTCCCTCTCAAGGGAGCTAGAGGTCAGCAGGTCCTCCGTCATAGAGGAGCTGATAAGGGACGTGATGGAGGAGAGATCCCACCTCCTTAATCCTCATAGATGCAAGGGAATACTGATAGTCGTCTCCAGGGTACCTGAGGGGGCAGCTAAGGTCTTGGAGAGGTACGGGAGCTGCATAGTCTCCAGGAGTCACCATCACTCTGAGGGCTGCTGCATCGACGTTAGTTTCGTTGATGCCGACTCAAGTGAGATAATCGGTTTAAGGAAGGAGCTTAAGAGGATCAAGGGTGTCTCAGAGAGGTACCTGCCTCTCGCCTGCATCACGTGAGATATATGAGGAGGCCCAGGAACTTCTCCTTCATAGACGAGTTCGTTGCAGGCTCCGCCCTGATAAGCTCCGTTGAAGAGGCCGATTGGCTGGCTGCTAACGGCATAGCTACGGTGATATCGCTCGTCGAACTGAGCCAGGAGGTGAGAAGGAGGCTCGATGATCTCGGAATAGAGCGCTTCTCCTTCCCAGTGGACGAGTTCGAGGCTCCCCCTATAGAGACCCTCCACAGGATAGTGAGCTTGATCGAGGGGAGGGTCAAGGCCGGGAGGAGGGTCCTGGTCCACTGCTTCGCCGGTTGCGGCAGGACCGGGACTTTGCTAGCTAGCTACCTCATCTCCAAGGGGATGACCCCTGAGGAAGCCCTTTCCTATTTGAACTCCAGAAGAACATGCTCCCTAGAGAGCCAAGCTCAGTACAACGCCCTCTGGTATTATTACGCCTACAGGTCACGCATCAGATAAGCAAGCTAAAGGCTAATCGGTAGCTCCGAATAACTAGCTCCAGTCACCCGGCTCGAGCCCTTACTCGATATGTGATGGGAAGCACGGAATGGGCGCATCACAGGACAGGGTTATCTCTGAAAGCTATGATGAAGGTGGAACGGGTGGCCGGAATGATAGTTACTCGATAACGGTCCCCAGGATCAGGAGCAAGGATATCCCCGCGGCGTGGAGTGAGCCCATGATTAGGGCCATCCTTAGGGTCGACAGCCTCCTCACAAGGGATAGCATCGCTGCCCCTATCTCGGTGGGGAGGGGAGATGCTATCAGCACGCAAGCCAGAAATATGATAAACTTTTCACTCTTAACTGGATCAGGTAGCTCGTCCTTAATCTTCCGCAGGGGCCCCTCCCCAGCTAGCCCGGACAACTCCCCACCCAACTCCCTCCTCATGAGGTAGGAGAGGAACAGATCCCCTATGAGGGCACCTAGGCCAGTTATCGCTCCATCTGGGATCAGATCATATCCCCCAGCGATAGCTAGTAAAGTTAGAGTAGCAACACCCGTGGTCGGCGTGTAGACATACATAAAGCCCAGTGTGAGCATCCCTAGGTAGCCCCACCCCTTTAGCAGCTCGGGGATCTCCAAGTAGGGGACCAGTATCACAGCTAGGACGTAACTCAGGGTGAGGAGTATCACCCTCGGGTACCCGAATCCCCTCCTGGAGGACAGTCACTTCATGGGCTCGCCCACCATCGGCTGGCCTCATAGGTATATAAATGGAGGCGCTCCCTCCGGCCGGGGTTGAGCGGAAACCTTAAGTATAGTGAAGCATCGCAGGACGCGGTGTCCGCATGGAGGGCCTCCTGGTGGTCAGGTTGGATGAGGCCTTCCTAGGAGGTGTCAACCTTTCGCACCTCCGGGGTGGCTTCCTTTGGCGCTGATTGTTCCTACTTCTGGGGTCACTGTTTAGAGAAGCTTGCGAACCTTCTGTTGGGCCTGAGGGAGGAGGAGTTCTACGAGCTAGCGAGACCCACCGGTGAGCTTGGCTGGATCGATCGTTACAGGGACAAATGGGCCCTAGCTGCAGTGGGATGGGGCCTGGCCCCTACAGCCTCCGCACTCACTGGAGCCAGCGTGACGCTCGCATCCACACCTCTCTTCAGCGAAGGGTATCTCTCGGAGCTAAGGAACCCCTACGACGACTTCGGGTCAGCTGTCAACGCGGTGATGAGGTTGAACCTGGTGATGAAGGACAGGCTTGCCATAGTGTCGGACGTGAACACGGGGATGAGGTGTGTGAATCAGTATCTCCCGGGGGATAGGATAAGTTTGGATTGGTCGCGTGAGGAGCTCATACTCGTAGCGGATAACCTCCCGAAGGAGCTAGATTCCGAGCTCGAAGCCTACGGGGAGGTTAGCAGGAATTGGGGCAGGATCGAGGAGGCCACCGCCTTAGTTATAAGGACTGATAGGAGGATCGGGAGAGAGGAGCTAGCCAGAGCACCCATGCTGAAGCTTATAGTGACAGCAACCCATGGTCTAGACCACATAGATATCGAGGAAGCGAGGAGGAGGGCTATCATAGTTGAGAGAGCTCCAGTAAGGGCTAGGGCTGTCGCTGAACTCGCTCTAGGCATGATACTGAGCTTGAGCAGGGGGATATGCTCCTCCGACAGGATGATGAGGGAAGGCCTGTGGGCCAAGGGAAGGGTGAGGTGCTCCGAGCTAGCTGGCAGGAGAGCTGGGATCATATCAATGGGAATAGTCGGCAGCGAGATAGCTGAGCTCCTCAGGAGCATCGGAATGCATGTAGATTACTACGATAAGTACAAGGCAGGAGGGAAAAGCCTCGAGAGGGTGCTAAGGGAGAGCGATGTTGTGGTGCTAGCGGCCCCACTGACGGAGGGGACGAGGGGGCTAATCGGGAGGAGGGAGCTCTCCATCATGAGGGACGGGGCAATCCTGATAAACGTGGGCAGGGGTGAGCTTTTAGACCTGGAGGCTGCCCTAGAGGCCCTTGAATCGGGGAAGTTAGGGGGACTGGGCCTGGATGTCTTCCCCAGGGAACCCCCCTTCAGCGATCCCACCTTCGGGAGGCTCCTGGAGTTCGATAACGTGGTTGTGACGCCTCATCTAGGGGGGACCAGCCTGGAGGCGGAGAGGAGGATAGTCGATGAAGTGGCCAGGATCTTTGGGAAGTGGATGAGCGCTCCTCTCATCGGTAGGAGCTCCCATGAAGCTAACGCCTCAGCCTCCTGGAGAAAGCTCTCTTGAATTCCTCCACATCCATTTCGAACCTCTGCTCCTCGACGTTCCAGAGATCTGCAGGCAGTTGCCAGCTTGAAGGCCCTAATAGGGAGGCCAGCTCCGCCTTCTCAAGCCTACTCCCGAAGAAAGTCCTTATGGCTCTCAAGAACGGTCCCAACATCTCACCACTCAGAAAAGCGACCCCCGTTATCCCTTGGAGCTCACCCTCCGTGAAGAATATCGCTGCAGATGATACGCTTGAGAGGGCTTTCTTCACCCTGAGGAAGTCCCTGAACGGTATGTTGATCCTCAAGATGACCCCTTCCCCTAAGCCCAAGCCCGTTGGGAAGTAGCCTTTTACCACTATACCTGCCTTCCTGTACTTAGCGAACCTCTCAGCTGGATTTGGTATCCCCATGCTCCTCATCTGATCCCTGGAGATCCTGCCCCGCTCCTCCAGTACCTTAAGGGCGAGGATGTCCTTCTCATCCAGCTTTATAGGTGGTTTTCTGGTTTTAGAAAGCTCTGCCAAATTCAATGGAGTATCTCCAGCGGCCTCATAACCATCGAGCATCCTATCCATAGTGAGCTTGGGATTCGAGAGCTGCTTTGGTAGTATATCGAAACTCAGAGCTATTCTCTTGCCTACTCTAATACCATCACCCTTCAGCTCCTCGAAATCCCTCTCCAAGTGTTGGGGAACGAGTACGTTAACGTAGTAAGTATCGTTTAAGGTCGCTAGAGCCGAGTGGGTAAATGGGAATTCATCTAAGAACCTCAGTTCCTCCTCCCTCGGATTTTCAAGCTCAATTATATATGTAGATAATCCCAGATTGATGGGATAGAGTACATAAGGCCCCACTACTACTCCCTTACTCACCAGATCCCTTAAAGCTCTCGATACCGACGCGGGCGATTGTCCGCTCTTGACAG
>CALJEO010000048.1 GCA_938073845.1 uncultured archaeon | reverse complement strand
GGTCACCACTTTGAGTTTCAGCGTGGCTCACTCGGCACTTGCTGGAGCATCGATAGGGCTCGTCATAGGGGTTGATCCGACCTACGGGGCTTTCTCATTCTCCATCATATCATCCATCCTCCTGGGAATCCTCTCCTCAAGGACCGGCTATGTAAGGGAGCTCCTGAGCATGGCAGTCTTCTCCGCTTCCTCCTCAGTGGCCCTCCTCTCGATATACCTCTCGAACGTCAGGGTGCTAGCCACCTCCGAGGTTGCCAGCATCCTCTGGGGGAGCTTACTCGCTGCGAGTCCGGAGAAGGTAGCTGGGATGTCCGTCCTCCTCCTCGCGCTCTCCAGCTACATATCAGCTTTTAAGCTCGAGCTGAGCTCGATTATGTTCGATAGGAGGCTGGCAGAGGCGGAGGGTGTGAGGGTGGCTCTGCACACGACCTTGATGCTGACGTTGTGTGGTGTAGCGATAGCCCTCGCCCTGAAGGTTACAGGGGGCTTCCTCGTCTTCTCACTCCTCTACAACCCTGTAGCAGCTTCCCTCCTTCTATTGAAGAGCAACAAGCATCAACCGATGGCTTCCGCTGTCATGGGAGTGATATCCTCCCTCTCTGGCCTTTGGGTGAGTTACGCGTTCGATCTGCCGGTTGGTGCCTCTATCTCGCTCCTCTCAGTATTATTGCTGGTGATCTCCGTGTTGGCGGTAAAGCTAGGGGGCAGGTGACCCGAGCGGTGGGTAATTGCTTGGCTTAATTACAGACATTTCGGTGAGGATGACCACGTCATCTAGCAAATGGTTTTTTCTAGAAAAAAAGGTTTCAAAAGTTGATTCATCTACGAATAGAGGTAGATAGTCTGGGATTCTATGAAATGGAATATATTAGCATGAGGGGCGCTGTTTGACAACAGCACCCCCATCATTTTACATAAAATATATAAAAGTTTCGTAGAAGCCCCTCCCGGGGTGAGGGTGGCCGATGAGCCCCGAGGAGAGGGATTGAAATGGGAGACCTTTTCGAGATCGTGTCTCATCGGATGAGGAAGGAGGTATGAGATGATGTCGAGCAGTAGGGCAGGTCTTCCAACCAGGTTTGAGGAGATCCCAACTAAGATCACCGTGCTGGGAGTCGGAGGAGCTGGAATAAAAGCTATCGATTCCTTAGCGAAGGCAGGGATGGAGATAGCGAAGCTAGTAGCCTTGGACTCTGACCTAAATGCTCTCAGGCAGGTGAAGGCCCATGAGATAATCCAAGTGGGGGAGAACACACTGAGGGGAAGGGGTAGCGGTGGCGACATAAGTTTGGCTCAGAAGGCCGTCGACGAGGACCTCGATAAGGTGGTGAGGACACTAGATGTCTGTGACCTACTGATCACAGTAGCTGGATTGGGAGGAGGGATGGGGAGCGGTGGCCTGCCGTTCCTCCTGAGGGCTATAAGGGATGAGTACGGGGATAAGGCGCCCGCGATAATATCGGTGGTCACGATACCCTTCAGGTACGAGGGGCAGACCAAGATGAAGAACGTCCAGTCCGGGCTTAGGGAGACAGTAGTAGTAAGCGATAGCGTGGTGGTCAACATGAACGACATATTGCTCGAGAAGTTCGGTGAGATGCCAGCTCAGGTAGCCTACTCCAGGATGGATAACATACTCAAGATGACGGTGAACTACATGGTGGAGATGATCGATCCTAGGGACACGCTGCAGAGGTTGGACTTCCCAGACCTGAAGGGGATGATAGAGAGATCTGGCATAGGATTCATAGGCATTGGCTCCCATAGGAGCGTGAGGAAGGCTGTGGAAAACGCTATAGACACCAGGTTGCTCGATGCTGATCCAACCTCGGCTTCAGGCTACCTGCTCTACCTCAAGATACCGCCCACCGCCAGCCTAGCGGATGTGATAGATGGACCCAGGCTCATCACTGAGAAGTACGATGTGGAGAGGATAAGCTTCGGTGCTAGGCTGAACCCGATGTTGAGGACTCCTGAGAGCTTAGTATATGCTACGGGCGTCGACTCACCTTTCGTGAAGGACATGATAGGGGATGTTAAGGAGCTTTTGAGGGAGTGATTGAGATGGCCGTGAGGAGGAGGGGTGTCGATAGGGGTCTTGAGGATGTGGAGAGGGTTACTGAGGCCAGGATAAACATCGTTGGGGTAGGTGGCTGCGGTAACAACATAGTCAGCGCTTTCTACAAGAAGTTCCCTAAGAATGTCAAGACGATAGCTGTGAACACGGACTCAGCCGTGTTGAGGAAGGTGGAGGCGGATGAGAAGGTGCTGATAGGTAGGTACACCCACAAGGGTAGGGGAGCGCAGGGAGTCCCTGACCTAGGGAGGGAAGCCATGGAGGAGGACATAGAGGCTGTGCTGAGGGCGTTGGATGAGAGGGTAGACATAGTCATAGGCATAGCTGGTATGGGAGGGGGTACTGGATCAGGGGGCCTCCCCGTGCTGATGAGGGAGGTGGGGATGAGGCAGAGAGATGCCATAAAGATCTCCGTGGTGACTCTGCCCATGAGGGAGGAGGGTGAGGAGAGGAGGAGAAATGCCCAGTTCTCATTGAGGGAGACCATGGAGGTCTCCGATGTGACCATAGTCAATGCTAATGATTTAGCTATGGAGAAGGCTAGGTCCGTTGACCTAAACTACGCTTTCTCACTCGTGAACAGGAAGATAGAGAGGGGTGTCTACGCTTTAGTCAAGATGCAGAGCACTGAGACTGGTCCTGGCTATGTTAACGTTGACCTGAGCAACTTCTCCAGGATATCCTATCAGTCGGGGCTCGGCTTCATAGGAGTGGGTAGGGGGCAATACATATTCCAGGCTTTCGATGACGCCCTGCAGGACGATTACGCTAAATCAGATCTTACTGAGGCCAAGGGGGCCATAATATACTTCGAGGGCAAGTCCGTGGACCTGAGGGTGGATCAGATGAGGGAGGCCACGGATATATTGAGCAGGAGGTACAGGATACCCACCGTTTTCATGGGAGTCAGGCCCACCTTCGAGTACCCTGACGTGAGGGTGAACCTCCTGGTAACTCAGGTGCGCTCCCAGTATGTTGATGATTTTTTGGCTGAGTTAGGTTTGTGAGGGGGGAGAGATATGTTCCGCAGGAAGAAGGAGGAGGAGAGGGTTGAGGAACCCCAGTTTCAACCCGAAATCAAGCCTTCAGTATCAGTTGCTGAACTGATCAGCAGATATTTGGATGAGAACAAGGGAGAGGTCTCGCTAGCATGGTTCGCTAGACAGGAGAAGTTCCCCTACGTTCCTCCTCTGGTCGCTGTGAAGGAGTACATCGAGACCAAGGGGGGAACGGTAACCGATATGGAGGAGCTCAGGAAGACCTTCATGAGGATCCTCGAGTCCAAGATGGTTTCTATGGGATCTCCCTGAGGTGATGTTTCATGATGTCTAGGTCTGAGTTAGTTAGGGCCTCGGAGCTCTCTGCCCTCAAGATGGTCCTTGTTGGGGTAGGGGGATGCGGATGCAACACCGTTAACAACGTCAAGAGGTACGGCATAAGGGTGCCTACAGTGGCCGTGAACACAGATGCACCTGTGTTGCAGAGGATAAGCGCTGACATGAAGATACTGATAGGGGAGGGAGCGCACAAGGGCAGGGGAGCGGCTGGCTCCCCTGAGCTCGGGAGGATGATAGCGGAGCAGGACATGGACAAGATCCTCACTCCGCTCAGGGATAAGGAGCTGATAATGATAACGGCTGGCATGGGTGGAGGTACTGGTACTGGTGCAGGACCTACCATAGCTGAGGCGATAAAGGAGAGGTTCCCTGATAAGATAGTGATAGGCATAGTAACACTTCCATTCGTATCAGAGGGACCAACTAGGATAAGGAACGCCCAATGGGGACTCGCCAGAATGCTTGACTCCGCTGATATGACTGTAGTTAACGCTAACGATCTCCTCAAGGAGAGGGCAGGTAACTTGCCCGTTGCCCAAGCCTTCAGGGAGATGGACAAGTTGCTAGTAGATATAATAGACTCCGTAGTCGGCCTTCAGGATATAGTTCCCCAGCCGGGCTTAGTTAACATAGACTACAGCAACCTGGAGGTGCTGGTCAGGAGCTCGGGCCTGGGCTTCATCGGGGTAGGGAGAGGGAGGAGCGCCATGGAAGCTTTCAGGGCAGCTATAGCTGCGAACTACAGCGAGGCAGATATAAGGAACGCTAAGGGGTCGATAGTTTACGTCGAGGGAAATCAGTCGCAGCTGGTGATGAGAGAACTCGATAGGATACCTCAGACGCTCTCATCGGACTACAACATAATGAGCATATTCTGGGGGATAAAGCCCAACTGGAAGCTCTACGAACCCAAGATAATGCTCCTAGCCACTGGAGTAAGATCGGAGCTAGTGGACAAGTGGCTGCAAGGAGGGATATGATTGCTCAGGAGGGAGGAAGTGATAGGGAAGGAAGTGATAGATAGTGCCGGGAGGAAGGTCGGGATAGTGGGCGATGTAGTGATAGATGAGGAGGGGAAAGCCAATCTATTAGTAAAGGCAAAGATTTTGAGGGGAGGTAGCGAGAAGGAACTGGAGTACACACTCCCCCCTTCAAGTATTTTAGCTGTTGGCGATGTGGCATTTCAAAAAAAATGTCTTG
>CALJEO010000047.1 GCA_938073845.1 uncultured archaeon | reverse complement strand
AAGAGCGGCAGGCTTGACGTGGGAGGAGTGAGACAGGCTTACGTGAATGCCATCCTCCTCAGTTCCAAGCCCCTGATAATCTGCAGGGGCTTCTCGGATAGCTCCTCGGAAGCCCTAGCTAGGGAGCTGGGAGTCGAGGTGATTTCGCTCGAGGATCTCCTACTATCGGATCCGGAGGAGCTGAGGAGGATAGTTAGGGAGGAGGTGAGGTCCGCCATCATGGAGGTGCTCCCCTCCATCCTCTACCCTCCGGAGCTTGATGAACAGGATCTGCTCGTGCTCAGGGGGGTAGCTCAATCGAACGACTTTCTGGAAGCTGCTTCATCGCTTGGGATGACGCCTGCTCAGCTGGGAAGCCTCCTGAAGGAGATGAGGGGCAGGGGCAAGGTCCCGAGGTGGGCTAAGGACTACTCCCAGATCAAGGAGTGGGCTGAGTCCATATTGCTCAGATAACTTTATCTTTTTGGTACCCCTAGACCCAAGGATGAACCCCAAGGATGAACCCCAGGCTCCTAGCCGTGCTCTCGATCTCATTAGCTCTGCTATTAGTAGCTGCGCTCTACCTGATTTGGAGCACGGGGGGAGCAGGAACCTGGGGAGGTGGGAAGATGCCCTTCATCCTCAGATCGGTTTTTGAGAACAATGGGAAGATCCCCAAGAAGTACACCTGCGACGGTGATGATCTCTCCCCTCCCCTGAGCTGGGAGGGTGTGCCGGGCGCTGCGAGTTACGTCCTGATAGTGGATGACCCAGACGCCCCAGCCGGGGTTTTCACACACTGGATCCTCTACAACGTCCCCTCTAACTTGACCTCCCTCCCCGAGGGTGTCCCTAAGGGAAAGGAGACAGCTTACGGATTGCAGGGGAGGAATGATTTCGGTGACTACGGTTACGGAGGCCCCTGCCCGCCGAGGGGGAAGCCTCATAGGTACTTCTTCAAGCTATACGCCCTGAACAGCACGTTGGATCTGCAGCCCGGGGCTAGGAGGAGCGATGTTGAGAGGGCCATGAGAGGTCACGTGATAGGGGAAGCTCAGCTAGTTGGTCTTTACGGTAGGGGATAATCCCCTATTTTTTAGATCCTCCTCAGTACCTCCTCAGTCACCTCCTCAGTACCGCAGCTACCACCAAGGTCGGAGGTCAAGCAGGTCCCTTCCCTAAGCAGGGAGTCTATGGCCTCCCTTATCCTGCCCCCCTTCCCCTCCCCTACCTTCCCCCTCTCAGCCAACCAATCTAGCATCATGGATGCCGCGATGAGCGTCCCTATCGGGTTCGCTATCCCCTTACCCGCTATATCCTCCGCTGTTCCATGGATAGGCTCGAAGGCCGCGAATTCCTCACCTATCTGAGCTGATCCGCAGAGCCCTATGCTGCCCACGACACCCGCGGCCACGTCGGAGAGTATATCCCCGTACAGGTTAGGCATCACCATCACATCGAACGCATTATCTAGCTTAACGATCTTGTAACCCGCTGCATCCACTATCTCATCGTCAGCCATCAGGTCGAATCTAGTCGCGGTCTTGTAAAATGAGTCCAGGAAGAGGCCGTCCGTCTTCCTCAGTATGTTACTCTTGTGTACAGCAGTCACTCTCCTCCTCCCCTCGCGCTTCGCGAACCTGAAGGCGAAATCAGATATCCTCTCAGCCCCCCTCCTCGTGATCACCCTCATCGCTATTGCCCTCTCCTCATCATCTACCTCCCAGCCGTAGTAGAGGCATTCCAGGTTCTCCCTTATTATCACGGTATCTATCTTACGAAGAGAGATCCCCTCATAGCTTTTGAAAGGTCTAACGTTCGCGAAGAGCCCGAAAGACCTCCTTATCAGGGAGTTGACACTAGGGTAGCTGGGATCCCTCTTGGGGGTCGCTACGGGTCCCTTGAGGAGAGCATCGCACTCCCTTATCCTATCCAAACCCCCCTCCTCAATGGGTCTCCCTGATCTCATGAAGTAGGACTTTCCAGCCGCTACCTTCACCAGCTCGACGTCAATGTACCTCTCGAGCAGGGACTCAGCTGCTCTAACGACCTCCGGGCCAACTCCATCCCCCTCGATCACAGCCACCTTCAGCATGGGATCACCCCCAGGGAAACCTTCCCCTCTTCCTGAAGTACTCCTCCACCCCTCCCTCAACTATGATCTCCATTATCTCCCTGGGGAATGGTTTGAATTTGAAGGAGGATGCCTTCGTCTTGTTCTCAACGATGCCCCTCTCCAGGTCCACCTCCATCAAATCCCACTGATCTGCCTCCACGTCCGCTTCAACCACCGGAAGGCCGACGTTTATAGCGTTCCTGTAGAATATCCTGGCGAAGCTTGAGGCAACTACAGCCCCTATCCCCACGATCTTCAGAAGCCTGGCTGCGTGCTCCCTGCTCGAGCCGTAACCGAAGTTCCTCCCAGCCACTATGATATCACCCGACCTAACGAGCTCAGCGAAGCCCGGTATGAGATCATGGAAAACGTACTTCCTCATCTCCTCCAAGCTGCCTACCGAGTACTTCAGCCTCCCCGGTATTATGTGGTCGGTCGTCACATCATCCCCGAGCTTCCAGGCCCTTCCGCATACCCTCATGCCAGGAACCTCCCCGGATCCGTTAGCCTGCCCGTGGCGGCTGAGGCAGCTGCCGTTAGGGGGGAGGCCAGATAAACCCTACTATCAGGAGATCCCATCCTACCTGGGAAGTTCCTAGTGGAAGTGGAGACCACCACCTCACCGGGCCCCGCTAACCCCATGTGAGCCCCTATGCAGGGACCGCATGTAGGAGGGCCTATCAGGCAGCCGAACTCCAGCAGTGTGCCAATTAATCCCGATGCTACGAGCCTCCCGTAGACTTCCTTAGATGCGGGCACGGCTATGCACCTCGTACCCTCGCTCCTCCTCCTTCCCCTCATTATCCTAGCTGCCGATAGGAAATCCTCGAACCTCCCGCCGGAGCATGAGCCTATGAAGACGAGTTGAACCTCCTCACCCTCCACCTCCTCCACAGGGACGACCTCATCCACGTTACCGGGAAGTGAGACGTTAGGCTTTATTTCCGGGGCTGAGAATTCATGAAGGGAGGAGTAGTTCGCTCCATCATCAGGCCTTATCCCCCTAATCTCTCCTTGGACCCTCTCACTCAGCCAGGCAATCGTCTTGTCATCCGTAGGTACCAGGCCAGCTTTAGCCCCCATCTCCACGCTCATGTTAGCTAGCACCATTCTAGAGTCAACGCTCATGGATTCCACGGTAGATCCCAGGAACTCCACAGCTTTATAGTTGGCTCCATCGCTTCCAAGCCTTCCTATCATCTCCAATATGACGTCCTTTGCTGTAACGTAGCTCCTCAGTTCCCCATTTACACTCAAAGCTATGCTTTCAGGCACCCTCAACCAGATGCTACCCGTAATCATAGCTACCGCTGCATCAGTGCTTCCTACACCGATAGCTAAAGCACCCAGAGCTCCAAGGGTGACGGTGTGGCTATCCGCTCCAACAACGAGGTCCCAGGGCTTCACCATGCCGCTCTCGGGCAAGACCTGGTGGCATATGCCCTCGCCCACGTCGAAGAGCCTCACCCCCCACCTCGAGGCGAAGTCCCTCATCCTCAAATGGATGGAAGCTGAGTCAACGTTAGGAGGAGGTGATGCGTGATCTATCGTGAACGCTGTCCTACCCCTGAGTTCCCTGATCCCCAACCTCTCCATCACCTCTATAGCCAGCGGCGCTGTGCCGTCATGAGCGTAAACTAAATCTACTGGGGCTACCACGTGCTCTCCGGGGCTCACCTTCTTGCCCACTTTGAGGGAGAGTATCTTCTCGACCATCGTCATCGCCATTGCTCGCTCACCACCGAGAGCTCAGGAAAATACTTCCTCATGATCGCTATCGTCTCCTTTTCACTCAGAGGATCGGTCCTTCCGCTCTCAAAGATCCTCATCATCTCACTGTAAGCTAACTCCACTCTAGGATCATCCTTTAAGCTCTCCCAGTCCTTCAGGTTGAGCCTCTTAGCGAGCCAGTATATCAGGCCCGACCTACCCGAGTAGGGGGATACCTCCACAGAATAGGGCCTTCCTATTATCTGAGGATCGAACGGTAGGTAAATTGATGGGTTCTTCAGCAGTCCATCTATGTGAATCCCCGCTTTCGTCTTAAATGCGTTCTCACCCAGTAGGGGGTAGAAATCAGGGACTCCGAAGCCCATCTCCCTGAAGAGTTCCGCTATCCTCCCCAGGACCCTTAGGTTCATCTTAGTATCTCCCGTCACCTGGGAGCGTAGCACCGCCATCGCCTCCAGAGGGCAGTTCCCGGCCCTCTCCCCTATGCCCATCAGGGTGCAGTTCGATAGCGATGCCCCATAGAGCCAAGCAGCTAAATGGTTTGCTACAGCCAAGTGAAAGTCGTTGTGACCATGAAACTCAAGCTGCCCGCTCCTCAAACCAAGTTCATCGATAAGGGTCCTCACCAGCTTTGGAACGCTCCTAGGGAGCGGTAGTTCTGGGAAGGGTAAGGCCAAGCCCAGCGTATCTGAGAGCTTGAAGCCCACCTCAGCTCCCTCGCTCTCGGAGATCCTGAGGACCTCCTCCATGAAGGGCAAGACGAAGCCGTAGATATCTGATCTAGTTATGTCCTCCATGGCTACCTTCACCCTCAGTTCCATCCTCAACGCCTCCCTGATGCAGGAGAGGAACTTCTCCCTAGCCCTCTCCCTATCCATCCTAAGCTTGTGGTAGATGTGGTAGTCCGATACAGAGGTTAGGAGTATCGTTGTATCTAAACCGGACTCTTTAACTAGCCTCAGGTCTTCCATACTCGCTCTGATCCACCCTATTGGCTTAGGAGTTGTTCCAAAGTCCTTCAGCGTTCTGATAACCTTCCTGTCCTTGACCGTGTAGGGGAAGAGCTCTATGTCCCTGAGGACCCCACTGCCGTTATCCAGCTCGGAGAGAAGCGAGTATATCCTGATGCATTCCTCCTCCGTGAATGGTCTGCTGCCCTGCTGACCGTCCCTCAATGTGGTATCCGTTATCAGTAAATCATGGGAAGGGATTCTCCTAGCTAATCTTGGAATATTCAGCTCAGGGAAGAACCAATCATACCACCTCAACTTCCTCAGACCTCCCTTCCTCTGGAAAGCGTTCAATAGGTGGGATCGATATTTCATAGTCATATAACGTAGATCCATTCGATGGGCATAGGTTCGAACAACGTGAATCTATATAAAAATTCGTTTCATAGAGGTAGAACAAGTACGATCATAGGAAGGGAAAACTGTTATCACTGCCTCAAATTACGAATATCGTACGCGGGGATACCGGTGGAGCAGGGGATCCCAGTTGAGCACTTGCCGCATGCATCAGCATAGCCCAGAGAAGCTGCTAAGTTCTTAGCTACCTCAACCAGCCTATCGTAACATTTTCTCTTCCCTAGGGACCAGTCCTCGAGGGCTCTAACGGGACACCTGCGTATGCAGGCATCGCACCTAAGACCACGCTTGGCGAGGCAGTACTCGTACCCGGGCCTGGATCCTCCCTCAACGCTAGCCTCCGTTATTACCGAGTTCAACCTCACAGCGCAACCCATAGCAGTTATCAGGAGGTTATTGAGACCGAAGGTACCTAATCCACAGACGAAACCTGCGTGCCTGTGGCTCCAGCCAGCCCTCAGGTGCTCCTCATCGAAGTCATGAGTGGGTCTCATGGGCAAGCTCCTATAGCCGTAGTCCTCTAATACTGAAGCTAACTTAGTAGCTACCCTCCAAAGGATCTCGTTAGCTACTACGTAATCCCTTAGCCATTCGGGCGATGGGTACTCATTTCTCAGATTGCTAATTATCGCTTCCGAGCTCAGTGGGAGGGCGAACACTATCACCCCCTCTGCTCCCGGGAGCAGCTCCCCGGGGAGCCTCATCCAGGGATGGGAGCTCCTCAGTTCCTTCCAAAGGGGGTCCTCAGCACTACAGCTAGCAACGGGAGCGGGTAACCTAAATGGAATCCCGGAGGACGTCACCTCATCCCTTATTATGTCGTTCACCAGTTCCCTTAGGGTCCCGTACCCCAGCACCAGCTGAAGGTGACATCTAAATTAAAAATCATGATGGGGAAGCTGCCCCCGTCTGGGCGGTAGGGGCCCCAGCCGATCTGCGCGTTAGGAGGAGCACTGCCATGACCACCAGGAGGAGAGCTATGAGCGCAACAGCGAGGTATCCGGAGATTCCAAGGACCTCTCTCTCCACCGTTAAGGTCTCCTTAACGGTTTCTGTAACCGTTAAGGGCTTGGTCTCCGT
This sequence comes from uncultured archaeon, assembly GCA_938073845.1. Lineage (GTDB taxonomy): Archaea > Korarchaeota > Korarchaeia > Korarchaeales > Korarchaeaceae > Korarchaeum. The sequence continues at coordinate 18 of CALJEO010000047.1, read as the reverse complement.
CTGAGTCGTCGTGATCAC
>CALJEO010000046.1 GCA_938073845.1 uncultured archaeon | reverse complement strand
TCCTTCTCTGCTCTTCCCTGTCGAATATCCCTCGCTCGTGATCCCTCACCCTGAGGTCCCCCTTGTAAAATATCGATGCTATCATCAGGACGGGCCCCTCCTTGAAAAGCATGATCTATCACCTAAGAAGCTCGATCGCTTTTGATATTCCCTTAGGAGAGCTTATGATCACCCCTTTGACTTTAGAGCTCCTCTCCAGTTCCCTTATGAGCTCCTTATAGTCGACCCCTTTTATATAAGCGATGCCCATCTCCCTGAGCACGCTCGCATCGAGCTCCTCGATGCCCGGCATCACCATGACGTAGAGGGGTATGCCTCCCAGGAAGTCGATCAGCTCGACCACCTCCTCCCCTGACTGAATGGGCTGCGTCACCACGAAGTCAGCGCCAGCATCTATCTTGGCCCTGAGGGATTCAGTGGGCTTGACTGATGAGGCCACACCGACCTCGATCCTTACCCCGTTTTCCTTGAGGAGCTTTATCGCGTCCACTGGGTTCAAGTGAGTTGGCACCCCTATGGATGGTAGGTCCCCTCTAACTATGACCACTTTCCTGATCCCAATTTCATAGAGAGCCATCATCTCCGATAGGAACCCCAGCTCACTCCTATCCATCACCCTATAGTTTGGGACGGCCTCCACCCCCAACCCCCTCGCCAGGGTAGAGAGCACTAGGGGTGATGGCATCGGCTTCCCGAAGGGACACTCGGGTATGGATACGAAGTCGAAAATACCTATGACACTGGAAAGGGATCTTAGGAACTTCCGGTAACTCGAGGGAACTACCTCCACTCCCAACTCCATCAAAACACCCCCATGAGGTCCTTTTCACGGGAGAGGGAGATGCCCACATTAATCCAAGGGGACGGAGCAGAATCCGGTGAGTGATCACTTAGGAGCGTCCCGAGAACCCCCTTATAGCGGTGGATCTCCCATACCTCCCGGCTCTTTTCCCAGTGGCGGGTGCTCACGAAGATTAATAAACTCTTCTTACCGTCAGGATTAGGTGTAGGAGTTGGTCAAGAAACAGAACCCAGAGAGGGATGTGGAGAGCCGCGATATAACGCTTATAGTAGCCGATATAATAAAGCAAGCTGATTTCGGGAGGGGAATAGTCAGATTAGATCCCGAAGTGATGAAGCAGCTCGATCTAACGAGCGGCGATTACTTGAGGATCTACGGCTCCAGGGTGACGCACTCCAGGGTGATGCCCTCCGTGAGCATGGACGTCGGGACCAGATACATAAGGATGGACAAGATAGTGAAGGGGAATGCGGGAGTTAGAACAGGAGATAAGGTGAAGGTGAGATCCGTTGAAGTAGGAGAGGCATCTAAAGTCGTTCTAGCCCCCCAGGATCACATGATAAGGGTGGCCCCCGACTTCCACACATGGGTCAAGAGGAGGCTCCTGGATTTCGCCGTGACAAAGGGGGATGTGGTGCTTATCCCGATATTCCAGAGGTTCATCTCCCTCGTCGCCGTGAGCGTCACCCCAGGTACCTATGGGAAGGTGGGCCCCAACACGATCATAGAGGTCAGGGAATCTCCCGTCGAACTAGCGAAGGTGGTCCTGCCGACCATCACCTATGAGGATATAGGAGGACTCAGAGAGGAGATTCAGAGGATAAGGGAGATGGTTGAGCTTCCTTTAAGGCACCCTGAGCTCTTCAGGCATCTGGGAATAGATCCGCCGAAGGGAGTGCTGTTATACGGTCCCCCTGGGACTGGCAAGACTTTGCTAGCTAAGGCAGTCGCTAATGAGAGCAACGCCCACTTCATAAGCATATCCGGGCCCGAGATAATGAGCAAGTACTACGGTGAGAGCGAGAAGAGGCTGAGGGAGATATTCGAGGAGGCTGAGAAGAATGCTCCATCGATAATATTCATGGACGAAATAGATGCGATCGCTCCCAAGAGGGAGGAGGTCACCGGTGAGGTTGAGAGGCGCGTAGTGGCTCAGCTCCTCGCCCTGATGGATGGCCTCAAGGGTAGGGGGGAGGTCATAGTGATAGGAGCTACCAACAGGCCGGAGGCGATAGATCCAGCCCTGAGGAGGCCGGGGAGGTTCGATAGGGAGATAGAGATAGGGGTCCCGGATAGGGAGGGGAGGAGGGAGATACTGCTCATACATACGAGGAACATGCCTCTGGCTGATGTGGATCTTGATAAGCTCGCTGATATAACCCACGGATTCGTAGGGGCTGACCTAGCCGCCTTAGTTAGGGAGGCCGCGATGAGGGCTTTAAGGAGGCTGATGAAGGAGGTAAATCTGCTGGAGAGCGATAAGCTGCCCCCAGAAGTGCTGGAGAAGCTGAAGGTAACGATGAACGACTTCATGGATGCGTTCAGGGACATAACGCCCTCTGCCCTCAGGGAAGTGGTCGTTCAGGTGCCTAACGTGAGGTGGGATGACATAGGGGGGCTTGATGAGGTCAAGGAGGAGTTGAGGATGGCTGTTGAATGGCCCCTGAAGTATCCGGAGCTCTTCGAGGCCAGCGGGGCCAGACAACCAAAGGGAATACTGCTCTTCGGTCCTCCCGGAACTGGCAAGACTTTGCTAGCTAAGGCAGTCGCTAATGAGAGCGAGGCGAACTTCATAAGCGTGAAGGGGCCTGAGATAATGAGCAAGTGGGTCGGCGAGAGCGAGAAGGCGGTGAGGATGATATTCAGGAGGGCCAGGCAGGTGGCTCCAGCGATAGTGTTCATAGATGAG
>CALJEO010000045.1 GCA_938073845.1 uncultured archaeon | reverse complement strand
TATAACGATAAAGGCAGCCAACATCTCCCTCTACTACCAAAGGGATGGAAGTGAGTTCGCGATAAACCTAGTTGATACTCCCGGCCACATAGACTTCACGGGCCACGTGACCAGGTCGCTGAGGGTGATAGATGGAGCGATAGTCGTGGTGGACTCCGTTGAGGAGGTGATGGTTCAAACTGAGACCGTGACCAGGCAGGCTTTGGAGGAGAGGGTGCGGCCCCTCCTCTTCATAAACAAGATAGACAGGCTCATAAAGGAGCTTAAGCTAACCCCCCAGGAAGTACAGCAGAAGATACTGAGGATAATAAGGGACTTCAATGGTCTCATAGAGGCCTACGCTGAACCCGAGTTCAAGGAGAAGTGGAAGGTCAAGTGGGACAACGATAGCGTAGCCTTCGGATCAGCGTTGCACGGTTGGGGACTAACAAACTCCATAGCGATGAAGAGGGGGATAAAATTCACGGATATAGCTGACATATACGCTGAGGATCCCGATGGTCTCGCCTTGAGGAGGGATATCCCCGTCCATGAGGCTCTCCTCGACATGGTTACGCTGCACGTTCCTAATCCAGTGGAGGCCCAGCTCTACAGGGTGGAGAGGCTCTGGAAGGATAAGCAGGATGAGGAAATCTTCAGGGCGCTCAAGGAGTGCGATCCTGAGGGACCCCTCATAATGGGAGTGAACGCTGTGAGGATAGATCCCCATGCAGGCATAGTGGTTACAGGAAGGGTGTTCAGCGGTACCCTCCGGGAGGGAGAGGACGTCTACCTGATAAACGCGAAGAAGAAGCAGAAGATACAGCAGACCAGTATATACATGGGTCCCTACAGGATGAGGATGGATGAGATACCCGCGGGCAACATAGCCGCTGTCCTGGGACTCACTTCTGCAAGCTCGGGCGAGACTGTGGTGACTGAGGCCGTGAAGGACAGAGTGCTATCTGGATTCGAGGCCATAAGGTACGTCACTGAGCCCGTTGTCACCGTATCGATCGAGGCCAAGAACCCCCAGGACCTACCCAAGCTCATAGACACGCTGAGGAAGCTGACCCTGCAGGACCCCAACCTCGTCATGATACACAATCAGGAGACGGGTGAGATACTCCTCAAGGGGACTGGGGAGCTTCACCTAGAGATCTCCCTCTACGAGGTGAGCAAAGCTGGTCTGGAGTTCGATGTGAGCGAGCCCACCGTGGTTTATAGGGAGGGCGTTAAGGGAACTAGCGATGTTGTGCTGGCTAAGTCACCTAACAAGTTGAATAGGATATGGGTCACGGCATCCCCACTGAACGAGGATACAGTATCCCTGATAAGGGAGGGTAAGGTGAACGAGAGGATGGACAGCAGGACCATAGCTAAGGTGCTCAGGGAAGAGGGCAGGATGGAAACCGAGGATGCTAGGAACGTCTGGACGATCGACGAGGAGAACTTCAACCTCTTCATAAACAGGACAGTTGGTGTCCAGAGGCTTGACGAGGTGAGGGAGATACTGAGGCAGGGCTTCATGTGGGTCATGAGGGAGGGACCGCTGGCCGGGGAGCCCGTCATGGGGGTTGCGATAAGGCTCGTCAATGCGATGATACACGAGGACCCAGCCCACAGGGGACCCGCTCAGCTGACACCAGCCGTTAGAAAAGCGATATTCGGTTCAATGCTCAGCGCTAATCCGGTTCTGCTTGAGCCGATTTACGAGATACAGGTGTCTACGCCTCCCGAGCTGATAGGTTCCGTGATATCCCTCATATCCCAGAAGAGAGGGAAGGTTGTGGGGATAGAGGAAAGGGGTAGGATAAGCATAGTGAAGGGTTACATCCCAGTCAGAGAGACTCTAGGAGGGTTCAGCAACGAGATGAGGAGTATAACTAGCGGTAGGGCTTTCTGGCAGACCAAGTTCTCCCACTGGGAGCCGCTTCCGAGGAACCTCATGGAGCAGGTGGTTCTGGAAATAAGAAGGAGGAAGGGAATGAAGGAGGAAATTCCGAGGGCTGAGGAGTACATGGATACCCTCTGAGCCTTAACTCCTCTTTCTAATTTCCCTGAAGAATATGTAGGATCTCTCTATGCATGTTAGATAGCTGACCAACGTCAGGATTATCAGCCCCATGCCGACCACGTCAGCGGCGCAGAAGGCAGCTGACAGCAGTATCCTCTCCCCCCTCCCAGCCAGGCTGAACTCGGTTCCCCTCACCCCAAGGGACTCTGATTTCGCCCTCACGTAGCTCACCAGCATGGAGGAGTGCGTCGCTAGGGCTGCCCAGAGCAGCTCATTCGAGTAAATCCCCATGGATATGAATAACAGGCCATCCTCGACCCTATCAGTCACAGAATCTATGAAAGCTCCCCTAGGTCCCGAGTTACCACTCTTCCTAGCTATAGCGCCATCCATCAGATCGAAGAAGCCACCCAGTAGGATGAGGGCGGATGCCAGGAGGGGCTTCCTCAGTAGTAAGCTGATTGAGGATCCTAAGAAGGATAGAAACCCTAAGAAAGTGACGAAGTTAGCACTGATCCCCGTCTTACTCGCTATGTGGGCGAGTCCATCGAAAAGCCTCGATGAAGCTTCTCTGAGTTGCTCCAGCATCAAGCATCCCCGCTCGCGTGTTCACATTTTAATTTACACTTTTCCCATAGGGTCGGATGCCGGACCTTGTGGTTATACTTGTGGAACCGGAGAAGGCAGATAACGTCGGTATGATCGCTAGAGCCATGAAGAACTTCGGATTCAAGAGACTGAGGATAGTGAGACCCATGTTCGAGAGCTTCGATAGGGTGCTAGCTGCCGCTATGAGGGCTAGGGATGTGATCGAGGGAGCTGATGTGCTGGCGACGCTCGAGGAGGCCAGGAGGGGCATAGACCTGGTGATAGGCACCACCGCTAGGGTAAGTAGGTACTCGGTTGAGAGGAGAGCCGTGACCTTAAGGGAGCTCACTTCCAACCTGAGCTGGGACGCAGTTTACGGATTGGTACTAGGGCGTGAGTCCATAGGGCTGAAGACGGAGGAGCTATCGATGTGCGATATCGTCATGACGATACCCTCTAGCGAGGAGTATCCGGCTCTGAACTTAGCCAACGCAGCGGCCATAATGCTTTATGAGTTCTTCTTAGCTTTCAGGGATTCATCCAGGTTCAGAGTGGCTCCAGTACCTAGGGAGGTGAGGGAAGTGATGCTCAGGTGCTTGAGCGATATCCTGGACCTTCTGGGGGATGTTAGAGATAAGGAACGCGCCCTGAAGACCATCAGGAGCCTGGTGGAGAGAACCTTCCCCTGCGGTGTATCCGGGGAGGAGGCCCTAGCAACGTTAGGTATTATAAAGGCTGTGAGGGAGGCTCTCGGGAGGGTGAAAGGATAATGTCGCTGAGACCAGCTAGGAACTATAGGGCCCTTCAGAGGCCCTACACCAGGAAGGAGTACATAAAGAGCATTCCGTATAGCAAGATAACGAAGTTCGATCACGGAAACGTCCATGGGGATTTCGAGTACGAGGTCAGGATGGTCGCTGAGGCCAGCTTTCAAGTTAGGAGTAACGCGCTTGAGGCAGCTAGGATGACTGTGATGTCGCAGATAAGAAAGGCGATACCTTCTGAAGAGGCTTACTTCTTCAAGATAATACACTATCCCCACCACATACTTAGGAAGCACGCCATGGCTGGAGTTCATAAAGCGGAGAGGCTTCAGAAGGGTATGAGGCTCGCCTTCGGTAAGCCCGATGCCAGGGCAGCCCAGATAAGGGGCGGAGATGTGATAATGTTCATCAGGGTGAACTCCCCTCACCTAGAGACGGCGAAGTACTGCATGAAGTTAGCTAAGCTGAAGATCCCCTACATGACTAAGATAGAAGTGGTCAGGCTGGATGGAGGTAAGGACGAAGAGGGAGCTTGAAATAATATTGCAGCGGTTAGAGGGCTACAGGAACCCAAAGCCCGAGCTGGAGCAGTGTCCCACACCAGCCGAGCTAGCTGCTGCGATGATTCACATGTCGCACATGATGGGCGATCTGGAGGGGAAGAAGGTGGCCGACCTGGGTTGCGGTAACGGGATACTGGCCATAGGCTCGGTGCTCTATGGGGCCTCCCAAGCCGTAGGGATAGATAGAGACCCTGAGGCAGTTGAGATCGCGAGGATGAACGCTAAGAGGCTAGATCTTTCCGATAGGGTGGACTTCCTCGTGATGGACGTCAGGGATTTCTCGGAGATGGTGGATACCGTGATACAGAACCCCCCCTTCGGGACCAGGAGGAGACACACGGATACTCTGTTCCTGGACGTAGCTCTGAGGAGGTCGAAGGTCACGTACTCCCTGCACATCGCGGGCAACTCCGATTTCCTGAGGGAATTCGCCCTCAGGAGGGGAGCCTCACTGACTCACATAGAGAGGTGGCCCTTTCCCCTCGAGAGGATTTTCCCCTACCATAGGAGGAGGTTTGTGAGGATACCCGTGGAGATCCTGAGGTTCGAGGTGATCAGGGGTGAGAGATAGTTTAGTGGTACCCGGAGAGAGGATAGGTGTCGTTGAGGAGTACATAAAGGGGGAGGGGATATTCGAAGTAGGGGGTGTACTTTATTCCTCCCAATTAGGATTTTTGGACAGTAAGGGCCTCGAGGTATCGGTGAAACCGGTTAGGAGAGCTCTCCTTCCCCTTAGAGTTGGGGAGATCGTCTTGGGTGAGATCAGGGGCGCCGATAGGAACAACTTCAACCTGTTCCTCACCATACTGCTGAGGCCCAGGGTAGGCCTCTTGATCCCGCCGGTCCACGCTATCATGCCCAAGAGGGCATCTAACCTAGGAGCCAGGCCGAGCGATCTTGTTATAGTTAGGGTGGAGAGCGTTGAGAACGGCGTGATCACCACCACGATGGAGGGCTTCAGCGAGCTCGGTGTTGTTAGGAGCATCTGTGAGGCATGCGGATCTGTGCTTGAGAGGGGGGTCGGATACACTTTAATATGTAGGAGCTGCGGGAGGATATACCTCGATAAGAGGTTGAGCAGCAGGTACGGGTGGAACCCCTTCAAGGAAGGGCTGATAAGGTATGTTAAGGAGAGGAAATGAGGGTAAGAGGAGCTTGGTCCTCCCGATAGACCCTTCTGAACTCTCGGATTTCTTAGATTACCTCGAGAAGAGGATGGAGGGTAGGAATTACTCCTGTAAATACTCCGCAGACTCCGGATTGAAGATAACCATATTCGGGGGTAAGGAGGAGCTGAAGGACTCAGAGACCATCATAAGGAGATCCTATAGGAACTTCAAGATTGTCAGGAATCCCTTGGGCGATCTCTACAGGTACCCATCTGAGTGGCTGACCGAGCACGGGGGAGTTTCAATGAGCCTCCTGACGCTCTCACTGGAAGCAGCTGGGCTGACCGCTGTCTGGAGGGGAGATCTCCTGCTCACGGAACTGGAACCTGATGAGATGGTGGATCTCATGTCTGAGCTCAAATCCTTGCTGGAGGAGATAAAGTACGAAGTGAGGCAGAAGAAGGCTAGGGAAGTACTTGTAGCTGTTGCTGTGAGCTCAGGCGTCTCTCCCATCGATGTATTAGAGCTAGCAGAGCAGGAGGGCTTTCTGGAGAAGGGAGAGGACGGGGTCTGGTACTTCAGGATCGATCCGGAGCTGGTGATAAGGGAGCTGAGAAGGAAGCTGACAGGAGGTGAGGATGGTGGATATTGAGGTGATCAAAGTCTCCAACAACGAGATAAGGGTGATAGTGAGGGGTGAGACCTACACCTTGCTGGACCCCCTGGTCGACGAGCTCAACTCTCTGGAGGAGGTGGAGTTCGCTGGTTATGATGTGCCTCACCCCCTGAAGGAGGAATCCGTGCTCTTCCTCAGGGTGAAGGAGGGCCTCAACCCCAGGGATGTACTGAAGGAGTCTCTCAGGAGATTGATGGGGAAGTACGAAGCTCTTGAAAGGACCTTCATTGAGCAAGTGAGCGGTATGAAGGGCTGATCCCCTAATATAAGGTCGATCCCCTCAGTATCTCCTCCAAGGAGTTTCTCCAGAGTAGATGAAATACCCTCCCGCTCTCCTCATCGCGCACGGCCTCGAAGTCTATGTAGCCCCTGCCCATGTAGTGGATCATGGCCTTGGCCACGCTCTCCCTCCAGAGGTCTGTGGTACCGCTGGCCCTAGCTTCGTTCAGGTTCCTAGGTATCTCTATCAGGACCAAGCTGCTGTCCACCCTTCTGAAGCCAGAGGGCCTCCCCCTCGCGTCGAACTCAATCACCTCCTCCGCTCCGGCGTCCAAAACCCTCAGGTAGTCTGGTGACTCCAACTCCCCCCTCGCCTTCCTCCTGACCCTCTCGCTGTCTAAAAACCACCAGACCTTCAACCTATCGGTTCTCAAGCCCCTGTTCAGTGAGTCTTCCATGTAACCGTAGTAGTTCACAGCGTACTCCCAGCTGATCACACCCAGCTTCCCCAGGTTGAACCTGGTGTTCAGCGCTTGTATGGGATCGAAGGTCCACTTGGCTCTCCTCAGACCCCTCATCAACGCGGCCTCTCTCTGAGCTTGCTTCACCAAGAATCCCAATCCGGATCCCTTAGCTTCCTCCAAAACGGCGCTCTGGTGGGAGTAGTGGTAAAGTCCATCTTCATCGATCGCGAGGAACCCCCAGGCGAAGGCCAGGGCCTCACCCGTGTCCAGATCGAAGGCGGCTACTACGATACCCGAGTTCTCTGAAGCGGCCTTGAGGACATGCGAGGGGACTGCTTCGCTCCTATCGCTCCCCATCCCCCACGCAGACACCTGGACATCGACAAGCTTCCTCAAGTCGTTTGGGTCACTTACCTCCCTGAGCTCTATCCTCCTCAGCTTCCCCCCCACTTCTTTAACGAACACCCTACCTAGGAACTCATTGACGCGCGCCG
>CALJEO010000044.1 GCA_938073845.1 uncultured archaeon | reverse complement strand
TTGGGGCTCCTCTGGACCTCATTGAAGGCGACCTCCACCACGACCTCTGGCTTAACTACTATGAGCTTACCCTCCCTCCTCAAGGCTATCCCCTCGAGCCTCCTGGTCATCCACTCGAACTCCTCATCCGTCAGCCCCTTGAAGGTCTTTCCCACCACTGAGAACCTCTCCCCATCCCTGGCAGCTAAGTGGTAGTCGCTGTACCACTTGCTCCTCCTCCCGTATCCCCTCTCAGCCGCAACTATCACAAGATCAAGGCTCTCCTTAGCCTTCACCTTTAACCAGTGCCTCCCCCTCACTCCTGGGACGTAAGGAGCCCTGAGATCCTTTGCCATCACCCCCTCGTGGCCCGATTCCACGGCCCTCCTCATGAAGGCCTCCGCCTCCCCAAGCTCGCTCGTCACAAGGGCAGGGACCAGGGGGAGCTCACCCGCTACCTCCTCCAGCTTCCTCCTCCTCTCCTCATAGGGAACCTCTAGAAGGCTCTTGCCGTCGATCAGCAGGGCGTCGAACAGGTATATCTTGAGGGGGATCTCCTCCACGATCTCATAGCTGGTGTCCTTCCTCCTAAACCTCCTCATCATGTCCTGGAATGCTAGCGGCCTTCCTCCTTTCTCAGCTATTATCTCCCCCTCCACTATGGCTTCCCTACCCCTAAGGGATTCCCTCAGTTCCCCAACCACATCCGGGGCTATGGATGTGACGTCGCTCATTCTCCTACTGAAGAGCCTGATCTCCCCATGGACGCAGTGCGCCTGGACCCTCATCCCATCGAGCTTGAACTCAATGGCGCACTTCCTAAATTCCTTGAGGGCCTCCTCCAGACTCTCGGAGCTTTGGGCTAGCATCGGTCTTATGGGCCTGAAGGGCCTGGGCCTCAGCTCGATCTTCCCTCCAGCCCTCACGATCTCGTAAGGTGAGCCCATCACCATGGAGGCCCTCTCCACGTCCTCCCTCCTCAGCCCATAGGCCGAGGCAACCGCATCAATCAGCAGGCCCTCGTTGAGGCCTAACCTGGTCTCACCAACCATTGCGTTGGCTAGGAGCCACGCCTCGATGGGTTCCATCCTCGAGAGGAGAGCTGAGAGAATCGCTTCCTTTCCAGTCCTCTCGCTGACGGAGGCGAGGGACTCGAGGGTGGAGTAGACGTAGCTTACCGTTAAGGGTGATTCATCCAAGGAGGTCTGCCTCCTCCTGATCCGAGAGATCGCGGACTCCACGGCCTCCCCCAGGTCAGCTCCTCTGGCATCGCTCGCCCCGGTCAGCTCCCTCACCACCCTCCACACGGTTGACCAGGAGACATTGAGGGACCTGGGATCCGAGGGAGGGAGCGGTCTCCCGGTGATTATGAGGAGACACCTATAGGCTTCCTCTGGCTCGAGCTTCCTAATTAGCTCAGCTGCGATGCTCACCTTATCACTCCTGGAACTAGTGGAAGCTATCCTCCTCGCAAGATCAGCGAGCTCCCTGAACAGCATGCGCCCACGATACCATCCACAAAAATTTATTATTGGGTAGCTGGCAGTCTGCGGGACCCATGATACAAAGCGCCTGGGACTTCGCCGCGGCAGTAAAGCTCATACTTGAGATGATCCTCGAGCTTGCGAGCTGGCTCCACCGCTTGCTAAGAGCGATGCTTGTCCCCCTCATAGGGATGCTCGGTATCACTGGTGAGGCTGCAGAGGCGATTGCCTTCATAATAGAGCTCATCATATTCATCGTACTCATAGAGAAGGCAGCTGGCTTGATCAAATGGGTCCTCCTAATGCTTCTGATAGTCCTGATACTGGGGGCTATTTACACGCTGCTCTGAGCCCTAGGGGTTGAGTAAAGCTTAAGCCCTCCCACAGCCCGTTGCGGGGGGTCCAGATGAGGGCTGTTGTGATACGTCGGCACGGAGGTCCGGAGGTTCTGGAGTATGATGAGAACTATCCTGAACCTAAGGTGGGGGCGAACGATGTCCTGGTCGAGGTTAGGGCCACGGCTATGAACCACCTCGACATATGGGTGAGGATGGGGGTTAGGGGAGCCACCCTCCCCAGGATCCTGGGTTCGGATATAGCTGGAGTGGTTAAGGAAGTCGGGGAGGCTGTCAGCGATGTTAGGGTAGGGCAAGATGTGATAGTAGCCCCTGGATATGGCTGCGGGAAGTGCGAGCACTGCCTGAGCGGTAGGGAGAGCATGTGCAAGCAGTACAGGATGCCAGGTTACCACGTCGACGGGGGTTACGCTGAGCTGACAGCTCATCCGGAGAGAGCCATTCTGAGAAAGCCCGCTAACCTTAGCTTTGAGGAAGCCGCTTCAGTCCCTCTGGTCTTCCTGACCTCCTGGCACATGCTGCGGACGCTGGCGGATCTGAGGGAGGACGAGTGGGTGCTCATCTGGGGGGCGGGTAGCGGAGTGGGAATCTCCTCCATACAGATAGCGAAGCTTCATGGTGCTAAAGTCATAGCCACGGTAGGGGATGAATGGAAGGTGGAAAAAGCTTACGGAATAGGTGCGGATCACGTCATAAACAGGAGTAAGGAGGACGTCGTCGCTAGGGTGAGGGAGCTGACCGGGGAGGGTGTTGATGTCGTGATAGACTCAGTAGGCAGCGCCACCTGGATGAGCAGCCTCAAGTGCCTCAAAGTAGGGGGGAGGATGGTGAGCGTGGGCGCTACATCAGGGGAGCAGGCAACCATAGATGTGAGGTACATCTTCTCGAAGCAGCTCAGGATACTCGGCTCCTACATGGGTAGCAGGGCCGAACTTATGCAGGTCCTGAGGTTACTGGAGGAGGGGAAGCTCAGGCCAGTGATAGACTCCACCTT
>CALJEO010000043.1 GCA_938073845.1 uncultured archaeon | reverse complement strand
TGAGGTGACGATAGTCCCGATAGGTGTGGGGACCAGTCTGAGTGACTACGTCGCTGAGTCCGTGAGAGTGGCCTTAAGGAGTGGGCTCAAGGTAAGGGTAACTCCAACGTCAACGATCCTGGAGGGGGAGCTGGATGACCTCATGAGAGTTATAAAGGAGATGCACGAGTCCCAGTTCCTGAGGGGAGCTCAGAGGGTGATGACGATAGTGAAGATAGACGACAGGAGAGACAAGGCAGTGACGATGGAGTATAAAGTGGAGGTTTTGGAGAGGAAGCTTATGGAGAGGAGGATGGAGGGATGAGCCTGGATTCCGTGATCCTCTCCACTATCCCTATCCCCCTCCAGGAGAGCCATTCGGCGATTGAAGTGAACAGGATCTCATCCATCCCTATCACCTCGGGGGGCAGGACCCCGGGCCCTGGCAGGGATCCCTCCGAGATCAGCTTCACCACTCCCGTGGCGACGAAGGCTGTGGTCCTGGCCAAGGCCGTAAGCCCGGTGGAGGGATCATACCTATCTATCATCCTGTACTCTATCTCAATATCGCTTGGGCTCTTCCTACCTCTGGCATGAACTATGAGTACCACCAGATCCCTGGAGTCCCCCCTCAGTCTCTCCCTGAAAAGCTTAGCTGTCAGCTGGGCTGGCGATATGCCCTCGCCATCAGCCGCGATTGGTTCCTTGCTGAGGTAACCGAGGGTCCTGAGGAGCTCTATCTTCTCAGCGTGTCCGGGCCACCTCAGGGTCTTCTCAACCATGAAATTGACCCCCTTGAGGGTCTTGAGCATAGTCCTAAGGCCATCCGTCAGAAAGGCCTCAAGCTCTCCAATCCCGGGTATATGGATCCTCTCTAGATCGCTCAACGCTGGCTTCTTCGTTAAGGAGCCGTTCTCCACGATCCTGGCATCCCTCAGGTACTCCTCTATCAGATCCTCGGGGCTCCAGGTGATTAAGTACCCCAATGGGGGAACGGGTTCCTCAGGGATGCCGCCCACGTACACCTTAAGCTCTCTCACCTCATCGAGCTGCGCGTAAGCTCTACCAGCCATCATGTTGCTCAACCCGGGGGCGACACCAGCGTCTGGCACTATCGTGATCCCTGCCTCACTGGCCTGCATGTTGTAGGTAGTGGGATCGTCCTCCGAGTATGATATATCAACTAGATCGGTCTTAGCCTTAATCGCCGCGATCCAAGATAGCTTACCGAACTTCCCGGGGAGAGAGTTAACCGCTACATCAACGTCCTTCATTACCCTGTACAGGTCATCTGCATCCCTGATCTCCAACTTCCTGAACTCGGCCTTACTCGCTAACTTCGACGCTGCCGCCAGGTTAGAGGGATTTGAATCGACAACGAGCAGATCGGAACCGGTGACCCTCTCATAAAGGTCGTAAACCATGGCCCTTCCTACGGACCCAGCACCGAAAACCGCCACCCTAATGGGAGAACACCCCCTTTCACCTCTTAAGGTGATTACTTAAAAGGTTTTGGTGCAGGAGCGCGTCGGCACCGCAAAATTCACTAAAAACATTATCCTATCGATGGTGCGTCATTTTTCCTCTTCTCCCAGGTACTTTCGGACCAGTTCGTAGTAGTTCTCGATGCTCCCGTACCTCTCGATGAAGCTATCCATTATATCGTAGCCGTAGTTCCTCCTGAACATCTCCCTCCCTTCCTCGCTCATGTCAGCGGGGGTCCAGGGAGGGTAGTTCACCAGCTCCACCCTGACTTCCTCCACCTCAGGGACAGCCTGCCTTATGCTCTCCTCCACGTTCCGTATCAAAATCATCGAGTAGGGGCATCCTGGGGCGGTCATCACCATCTTTATGTGAACTCTCCCGTCCTCTACACTCATTTCCCTTATCAGTCCCAGATCCACTATGTTTATCGGGATCTCAGGGTCCGTTATGAACCTCAACACGTTCAGTACCTTCACCTTGATCTCATCGGGATCCATGAAGCTCATTCCCCTTCGGAGGACCATTCTCAGTTTATAAAACTTTCCTAAGATGATCCGTGGTCCCTCTACGGAGCATGAGCGAAGCCGCTACGAACTCGGCTACGGCGAGCAGGGATCCCTCGGGACCGAAGTCCCCTCCCGTTATGAGATCTATCCCAACTGGCTCTGATTTGAAGAAGCTTATTCCCTTCAGACCGCTCGTCGGGAATCCCCAGAGGTGCTCCAAGCATATGTTCCAGGACGTGTGGAAGAGCACGGATGGGATGAGTCCCCAGCGAGCCCTTAGGGAGCAGAGGAAGATACCGGCGGAGAAGATCCCGATGAAAGGTAGGATACCGAACCCCGGATTCTGGGAGTGCATTAGGGAGAAGAGCGCGGAGGAGAGGATGAACCTGGGCATTGAGTACCTCAGGATGGGCCCCCTGTACAGGCACTCCTCCCATATCGCTATCGATACGTGCCAGGGGATCATCTGAGCTATCTCAGCTAAGCTCGCCTCTGAGTAACTTATCCTAGCGGAGGATAGGAATGGCAACGTCATGATGAAAGCTACGAATGGGGAGAGGACCGATCCCTTAAATGCGCCGAAGTGGTAGCCGGACCCCTTCGCTCGGAGCAGCAGCAGGAGCAGGAGCGATGATGTAACTGCCCTCAAATATACGGAGGGGATTAGCAGCGTGAGGGGTATCGATAGCAATAGGTATGAGAGGAACTCAGCATCACCACTCTCATTTCCTGCGCCTGGATCTCCTCGCATAGTAATACAGACCTACTGAGATGATCACCGCTACCGAAGCTATTGCCCAGAGCCCCAAATCCCGGTTGGGCGTCTCAGTCTGAGTAGTGACAGAGGTCGTTTGACTGGAAGCTCTCACCACTGGCTCTAGCACCTTATCGGCAGGCTGTGCCCCAACGAAGATCCCTGCGACGGTCCAATTCCTGTCTATAATCACGGTCGTGGGCACCCCGGATACCCCGAAGCTTCTGGCGGTATCGTCTCCCTCCAGGACGAGCTTCCAGTTCGATGGTGGGTCCACTGACCTGAAGAACTCTAAAGCGCTTGACTCTGAACTTGAAACCATCATTACTATTCCTATGATCCCTTCCCTCTCAAGCCCGTACTTCCTCCAAGCGTCCGACAGGGAGGGCAGCTCCACCTTGCAGTGGGGGCACCAATCAGCCACGAACATCAGGACGACTATCTTGCCCTTGAGCGCGGTGGTTGAGACGGCCTTGCCGTCGTAAGTAACGGCCCTAATGACGGGAGCCTCACTCCCTACCTTGGGTAGGGCTGGTACCAGGAGAACGGGTAACACCAGGGTTAGCAGTGAGAGGGCTACGAGTCTCAAATGCTCACCACCTCCACCTTCCTCCCATCGTAAACCGCTGCCTTAGGTGTGACACCATAGTAGCTGCAGGAGAATATAGATATTAACATATGCTCCAGACCCTCGATACCCGTCTCCCCCTCGAATAGCATCGCGTAACCATCAGGATAAGCTTCGTGGGATCTAACCAACACCTTGAGCTTGTTGGCCCTGAGGAACCCTTCCACGGCAGCCTTGCCGTAGTACTTGACACCTCCTCCCCTGCTGAGGTTCTCCCCGAAGGTATCCAAAACCTCCGAGGGATCGTTCCAGAGGATTTGGAAAGCTATCTTGTTACGGGGGACCATATCTTTTTTCCGGAGAGATTCTATCTGCTTCAGGGATCTTAGACCTTCAGCTACGCCGCCGTGGACAGCTATTATCCCGTCCACAATCGCTGCGTAGGGCATGTTCGAGAAGACCTCATTGTACCTGATGTAGGCATAGGGCCACTCCGATCCGTAGACATGGTAGAGGGCCTCCATGAACCCATAGCTCATGTTGATGACTGGAGATTCGTGATTTCCCCTCAATAGGATCAACTTATCCTCCTTTAGATGATTCGCAAGCAGGTAATTCACGTTCTCTATCTGCTCATCTCCCCTGTCAACATAATCTCCAAAGAAGACCACGTTGTATCCTTCGCTGAGGAACTTCCGTAAGGCTCTTGCCGATGTCTCAAAGTCCCCATGGGTATCTCCGATGAACACTGTCTTACCCTTGAGCTTCACGAGCTGAGGCTCCTCTGAGAGCTTCCTCTCAGCTTCATCCAATAGGTTCATCACATCATCGAAGCCGAGGATCTCACCCCTCATGGCCTTCCCTAAGACGCCCTCTAAGTCAGCCCTCCTCCTAACTCTAAGCCTCCTCATGAGCTTCATTGAACTCACCGCTCAGGGGCTCAGAGTGAAGTGTATCCTCCTGTTGTTCTTCCCCTTGTTCTCTATGCCCAGGAAGACTATCTGACCTACCTCCTTAGTGCTGCTGACATGAGGGCCTCCATCTGCCTGCAGGTCCAAGCCCTCTATCTCCACCATCCTGAGCCTATCTATCTCGGGAGGGAGAGCCTTAGCTAACTTCACCACGCCAGGTATCTTCATGGCCTCCTCCCTCTCCAAGTAGTATATCCTCACAGCCCTCCCTTCGGCTAATAGACTGTTGGTCTCGCTTATGACCTCCTCGACGAGTTCCCTATCCGGTCTCTCTAGGTTCACATCGACCCTGCTCCTCTCGTAACCCAC
>CALJEO010000042.1 GCA_938073845.1 uncultured archaeon | reverse complement strand
CCTATTGCGAAAAGAGGAGCTAAGGCAAGAGACACATCCCTCTCCCCAGCTATCTGCAGAGTTATGAGCGTTATCAGTATCTGAAGAGTCGAGAAAAGTATTATCTGAACTATCAGAGGTATTATGAGGCCTCTCAGGATGGCCAGGGCTATTGAGATCATCGCCAGGAAGTCTATCAATGGGATCACGATGTTGTTCATGATTATGAGTGGGAAGTCCAGCGCCTTGAGGTGACCGAAGCCCGGTTGGTAGCTGTAGATATCCCTGTGCTTCAGCAGGACCTCGAATGCCCCCCTGTACCACCTCAGCCTCTGCCTATAGAGGCTCCTCAGACTCTCCGGCACCTCCGTGAGGGCCACAGCGTAGGAGCTAGCTTGAACAACCTTACCAGCCTTAAGAGCTTTTACGGTCACATCGAAGTCCTCAGTTATTGTATCAACATCGTAGAAACCTGTTGCCTCTAAGACTTTCTTCCTGAAAGCTCCCAAAGCTCCGGATATTATGGGAACAGCTCCCAATACACTCAGTCCCTTCCTGAAAAGGTGGAATGTGGCTATGTATTCCACGGCCTGAAGTTTGGTTAGAAGGTTCACCCTGTTCCTCACCATGACGTTACCCGCCACTGCAGAGACGCTTGGGTCTTGGAGCTTCCTGATCAGCTCCTTTATCGCCTCCCTGCTGAGTATCGTGTCCGCGTCTATGAAGACAACCACCTCGCCCTTAGCGAACCTCAGGCCGAAGTTCAGGGCCCTGGCCTTCCCCATGCCCCCTACTTCCTTCCTCAACACCTTCACCCTAGGGCCCTGGTACCTGGAAGCTACCTCGAAGGTCCTATCGGTTGAGGCATCGTCCACGACTATAACTTCCACCGGCTCATAGTCTGATTCGAGCACAGATCTTATCGTGTGGCCTATGACCTTCTCCTCATTCCTGGCAGGTATTATCACGCTCACCAGAGGTCTGTAGAGGAGAGGCAGCGTCCTCTCCCTCTCCTCCAGGTTCCTGTAGTAGATGGCCAGAGGGACCAGGAGTAGGTAGTGCCAGGTTATCGTGGCTAAGCCGAAGGCCAGGAAGCTGTATAGCAATCTCTCGGAGCTGTTGTAGATATCGTAAGAGAATATGAGAGATATTAAGAAGGGCAAGACGAGGAGAAGGAGGGGTAGGAAGCTCTCCCCTAGGTACCTGGGCCTCTCAGACCTCCTAAAGGCATGCAGGGTGAAGTAAGCCGATATCAGGAGCGCTAAGGAGAAGGCTATGAGGGAGAGGACGCCGCCCACGAGGATCGGTATTAGCGCTAGGTTCAGGTAGATCAGGGAGAGGGTCAGGTAAATTCGCCTCATTATTCCCTCCCCCTTAAATACCTCAGGGTATCCTCAGCCACTTGCTCGATGCTCCCGAGCCTCAGCAACCTCACCCCGAGGCCTGATGCAGCTGAGCTTACGGCTCCATCGACCTCCCCCCTGTGGACGATGATGACCTCCCCTGCGCTCACTCCGCGGGCCTTGGCGAATGAGGCCAGGAGCCTCTCCTCATCCAAGCTCTCCACGAAGTCTATGACTGCCAACGTTGAACCGCTCAAAGGATCTCTCACCACGATATCGAACTCAAACTCCACTCCTGAAGCTCCCCTCACCTTAGCATGAGGTAAGATATCGTATCTTCCCGCCGACTTGCTCCTGATGGCATCGCAGAGCCTCAGGATGGGCTCCTCCCTCCTCACACTCTCAGGCACCAGGACATACCTGTAAATATCCTTTGGCTTCAGCTCAACCTCCCTGTTCTCGTAACCACACTTGAGGCATTCATGCGTCGCTGAGGGAACCGAGAAGACCTCACCGCACTCCTCGCACCTGTACACATCAGCAACCCTTATCGAATCCACCCCCAATCCCCTCAGCCCCCTCCTGCACTTGGGACACAGAATCCCCTGAGGGGTCAGGAACTCCGCCTCCAGGCCCACATAACCGCAGGTCAGATGCTCGATCACGACGCTCCTGTAGAACCTGAGCGATCCACAGTAGGGGCACCTCGCCCTAACCAGGAAGACCTCGGAACCGCACTTGGAGCAGGAAGCAACCCTATCATGCAACTCCCTCCTCAGGACACCCCTCCCCACCAGCTCCCTGATGAGCCCCATGGTCTCGTCGCAGGAGGTGACTCCGAGCTCCTCAAGGCTGCTGCAGTACTCATAGCCACTTCTGGGATCGTAGCTAGGGAGTATCTGGTCTATCAGACCCCTGAGTATGAGGTCGAGGAGCGTGAGGGCCTTGGAGCGGGAGGAGTCGTCCATCTATCTCGATGCATCACGGGAATATTATAAAGCGCTAGGCTCTGCCGTCCGCTGCGTTAATGATTTTCCGCCTCTCCCGCTCAACCCCCTCGCCTCTCCCGCTCAACCCCCTGCTGCTCAAGTGATCCGAGATCTTAGAAGCAGCTTCCTCAGGACTAGTGGCCTCTATCAGGTTTATGTTAAAACTCTTAGCCAGGACTTTAGCTCCTTCGCTCGCTTTAGGTACAGCGACAAGCGTGGTCTCATTCAAGTATGTGTCCATCATCTTCCCGAAGAGCGAGAGCACCCTATCCTCGGATACGGGGCTATCGCCCTGAGCGACATCGATCAGGTGCTCACCCTCCTCCCCCTTAACGGATAGGGAGAACCTATGCGCTATCCCGGAGATGCCAATGATCTCCCTGGAGCTGATGACCTCCAGTCCGCTCTCCCTGAGGATCCTCGCCACCTCGTCCGCTAAGGGCCTCATAGCGAGTAGCTTCTCCCTCAGGACCTCGTACTTGTAGATTGGTCTCAGCATGAGCTCATTCTCGCTAGATCTCGTCCCGCAGTCAGCGCATTCGAACAGAAGCTTGGGTGAGAGGGAGATCTTACCGCAGTCCTCGCATATTACGACACCGCTCAGCCTGTTGTAATCCACTCCCATGGCCCTCAGTGCCTTACCGCAATTTGGGCACCTGAGTGAGTCCCCCACGCTGAAGTCCTCGGCAGGTGCTACGAATCCACAGGGCAGGTGAGCTATCGCATCCACCCTCCTCACGTTAGTTGAGCCGCAGACGGGGCAGGTGAACCTCACCATCAGCCTGAAGGAGTGACAGCTCGGGCATGAGGGTAGGCTCCCTATCCTCGACCTCCTCAGGGCTCCCTTCTCAGCCAGGGACTCCAGCAATTCGTTGAGGTTCGGGCACTCTCCCTCAGCTAAGTTAAGGGGGCTGTGGAAACCGGGGCCGCCCTCGTAAGATATTGTGGGTTCAAGCTCCCTGATCCCCGACTTCAGGAGCAGAGCTACTATTCCCTCCTCCGAACACCTCTCCTTCATACCTCTACAAAAGTTCCATACATGAGACGTTATTAATAAACACTACCGATATCGGTTCCATAGCATTCAGGCCACAGCCATTAGGATCCCAGTAACTACCAAAACCCCTCCGAGCGCTGAGGCCCTGTCAAGTCTGCTTCCGCTGAAGTTTGAGAGTATAAGGGAGACCACAGGGCCTAAAGCTGTCGTCAGGGAAGCTAAGGCCACTCCCAGCTCCTTAACGGCATAGAAGTAGAGGGGTAGGGCTATGCCAACGCCTATAGCTCCTCCCAAAGCCGCCTTTCCGAAGCCCCTGACCCTAAGGGAGGGCGCTGAGAGGAGCCCGTATGCGAGCGTCACGATGGCGGAGTTCCATGTGGTGAGCGTGAGCTCGCTCACGTAGTTCAGGGCTAGCTTGGCCGCTATAGGGCCTAAGGTCCATCCGAAGGAAGCGATGATGCTCAGAGCAACTCCCCTAGCCACCCACCTTCCCCCTCCCCTGGAGATCAGCCAGACGCCTGTGAGCGCTGAGGCAGCTCCAAGGAGGATCTTAGCTGAGAACTCCTCACCCACCGTGAAGCTCGGCAGTAGGGCGGACCATATGAGGTATGTGAAGCCGATCGGCGTTGCCCTTCCAGGGCCTATCAATGCTATCGACTTGAGGAAGAGGTAATCCGCCATCCCAGTCCCGAGCGCTGTGTTGAGCACCACATAGGGCAGCGCAGCAAGTGGAGGTATCCTCAGATCTCCCAGCAAGGAGGATAGGATGAGGAGCAAGGATAGAGCTCCTAAGGACTTCCAGAAGTTAGCTCTAGCGGATCCTCCCTCCCTTGATGCCTCTGCATAGAGTAGCGGTGTGATTCCCCAGACGC
>CALJEO010000041.1 GCA_938073845.1 uncultured archaeon | reverse complement strand
CCTCTCCTCAGTCTGAGGGCCCGCGTTGGACACACCTTAACGCATGAGGGGTCATCGCATGCCCTACAGACGATCACAGTAAACCCTCTCTCGACCCCTCCGACGCTCCTAACATGTATTGCTGAGTAGTTGAGGCCCGAATCACCGAATCTCCTGGAGCAAGCGAACATGCACGACATACAGCCAACGCATAGGTCAGGATCGACTACCTCAAGCCTCCTCTTAGCTACTAACATCGATTGATGGGGTTTCCACTCCTTAATAATGGCTCTCACCTGAATGGGTTCTAGTGGAGGATTATATGGCAGCATACCCTAAATTCCTTTAAGGAAAAGAGCTGACTTCAGGAAAATTCGGATAAGCCTCCCTTATTACGTATGCACCTCAGAATTTAATGCGACGCTGAGATGACCTTCCTACAGGGGAATCACATGCTCGCGAGTGTCAGGGAATACAGTAAGGAGGAGGTGCTAGCTGTACTTCACCCAGCGGTAGCTGAGTGGTTCGATTCCAACTTCGCTGACCTGAGCCCCCCTCAGAGGCTAGCGATAATACCGATACATGAGGGGAGGAACGTCCTCATATCGAGCCCCACTGGGACAGGTAAAACTTTGACAGTGTTCCTCTCGATAATAAGCGAGCTCTTCAGGATGGGGGAGAAGGGGGAGCTCCTGGACTCTGTGTATGCTGTCTACATCTCCCCGCTCAGGGCGCTGAACAACGATATCTACAGAAACCTAGAGGTTCCGCTCAGGGAGATAAGGGAAAGGAATATGGACCTCCCTGAGTTGAGGCACTCGGTTAGGACAGGAGACACAACCCCATCGGAGAAGTCCAAACAATTGAGAAAGCCGCCTCACATACTGATAACTACTCCTGAAACGTTAGCGATAATTCTCACAGCTCCCAAGTTCAGGGAGAAGCTTAGGACCGTTAAATGGGTGATTGTGGATGAGATACATAGCTTAGTCGAGAACAAGAGGGGGAGCCACCTCTCACTATCCCTTGAGAGGCTCAATCACCTGACGGGGAGGGACTTCGTGAGGATAGGGCTTTCAGCTACGATAAACCCTCTGGAGGAGGTAGCGAAGTTCTTAGTAGGTTATAGGGACGGTAAGCCTAGGGATTGCCTGATAGTTGAGACGAACTGGGCTAAAGCCTTGGATCTGGCGATGCTCTCCCCTGTCGAGGACCTGGTTGACACACCCAGCGAGGTCGTTTCCTCTGGGATGTACAAGATGATAGCGGACCTGATAAGGGAGCACAGGACCACACTGATATTCACGAACACAAGGAGTGGTACGGAGAGGGTCGTCTTTCAGCTCAAGAGGATCATGGAGAACTCTATAGAGGAGATGGATGAGCTGATCGCTGCTCACCATAGCTCCCTCTCCAGGCAGGTGAGGGGGGATGTGGAGGGGAGGCTCAAGAGGGGGGAGCTCAGGGCGATAGTGAGTTCGACGAGCCTGGAGCTCGGGATAGACATAGGTTACATAGATCTGGTGATACAGATAGGCAGTCCGAAGTCGGTGACGAGGGCCCTGCAGAGGGTGGGGAGGGCTGGACACAGGCTCCATGAGATCTCTAAGGGTAGGTTCGTGGTGGTGGACAGGGACGATGCCGTTGAGGTGGCTGTCATGCTCAGGGAAGCCATGAGGGGGAAACTGGACAGGGTCCACATTCCCATGAAGCCCCTCGACGTTTTAGCTCAACATATAGTCGGGATGGCAGTCGAGAGGAGGTGGGACACTAAGGAGGCTTACGAGCTGGTGAGGTCAGCCTACCCGTTCAAGGACCTCAGCTGGGAGGAGTTCGAGTCCGTGCTGAGGTACCTCGCCGGTGAGTACGTGGAGCTTGAGAGCAGGAAGGTTTACGGGAAGATATGGTACGATCCATCTGAGGGGGCCTTCGGTAGGAGGGGAAAGTATGCTAGGGTCATTTACACCTCCAACATCGGCACAATCCCGGATGAGATCGACGCTAAGGTTTACACGACAGATGGAAGGCTCGTAGGCAGCTTGGAGGAGGAGTTCCTAGAGAGGTTGATGCCAGGGGACAGGTTCGTCCTGGGAGGTAGGGTTTACGAGTTCGTATCCGCTAGGGGCTTGAGAGTCAAGGTGAGGCCCGCTTATGACCAAAAACCAACTGTACCCTCCTGGTTCTCTGAGATGCTTCCCTTGAGCTATGAGCTAGCTCTGGAGATAGGGAGGTTCAGGGAGAGTTTCTTCAGGATGCTTGAGGAGGGAAGGAAGAAGGAGGAGCTTCTGAAAATGATAATGGAGATGTGTAACTCAAATGAGAAAGCAGCGGTAGCTGTTTACAACTACTTAAGGCAGCAATACCTCTACCTCAAGTCATTGGGCCTAAAAGCTAGCGAGATGCCCTCTCATCGCGTCATAGTGGTGGAGAGCTATGTGGATGATATGGGCCGGACGCACCAGGTGACACACGCTCTCTACGGCAGGAGGGTGAACGATGCCCTTTCGAGGGCCTTGGCTTACCTATCCGGCCTGAGGGTCAGGAGGAACCTGGGCGTCTCCGTTAAGGACACCGGGTTCTCCGTGATATACCCCAGGGGGATCAGGCCCTCGGCCAGCATAGAGGAGCTGGTTAATCACGATCTGAGGGAGTTACTGAAGAGGGCCGTTGAGAGGACGGAGCTGCTGAGGAGGAGGTTCAGGCAT
This sequence comes from uncultured archaeon, assembly GCA_938073845.1. GTDB lineage: Archaea > Korarchaeota > Korarchaeia > Korarchaeales > Korarchaeaceae > Korarchaeum. Next base: position 5,541 of record CALJEO010000041.1, on the reverse strand, counting down.
GTCGCGGCCAGGGGTTTGATGATCCTCAGGAACTACAAGGGATACGAGATAAGTGTCAACAAGCAGCAGATAAGCGCCCAGAGCCTCTTGAAGGTGGTGAGCGAGATAGAGGACTTTCCCATCCTGAGGGAAGCCTACAGGGAGATAATGGAGGACTACATGGATATAGAGAGGGCGGAGGAAGTCCTCAGAGGGATAAGGGAGGGGAGGATAAGGGTCATAGATGTGGGGAGGCTCGGTGTCCCGACACCCTTCGCTCAGGGGATAATACTGGAGGGGCTGAGCGACCTCATATTCATGGAGGACAAGATGAGCGCTTTGAGGAGGTTCCGGATGGAAATTGAAAAAATTTTGAAAGATAGTGGGGATTCACTCTAAAATTATCGCATTAACTGGGCAAGAGCTGGCAGCGTTCTCAACGCACTCCCTCAGGTCCTCCCTAACCTCCCCTAGGGAGATGCTATCGTCGGTCTCTATTGAGAACTCGGGCCTGACCCTGTTCTTCCCATCCTCCAGGTAGAACACCTCCGGGCAGAGGGTTGGAGCCACGCCGCAGCCTATGCAGGTATCCCTATCAACCTTGACCCTGATCGGCATGACCTAGGTGACATTAGTACCTTAAAAGCAGGGGGTTCTATCCCAGTACCTTTGAGGGATCCAGCCCTCCGGTAGGGATTTAAAGTAGCGGGGTCGAGCGAAGGGATGCCCAGAATAGTGTGCCAGAGGGACTGCCCTGATGCTTGCTCCCTCATCGTCATGGATGGCCGTTTGAGGGGTGATCCGGATCACCCCGTGACCAGGGGATTCGCCTGCCAGAAGGCGGACGGCTTCCTGAGGTACTATAGGAGCGATAAGAGGGTCCTCTACCCTCACATCAGGGTAGGGGATGGTTTCGAGAGGGTGAGCTGGGATGAGGCCCTGGACTTGGTAGCTGACGAGCTGAAACGCGTCCTGAGTTCCTACGGGCCCGAGGAGGTCTTATTGTACGACTATTCTGGGAACACGGGATTGATGGGCAGACTCTATCCTAAGAGGCTCTTCAACGCCATAGGGGCGACCTCACTGCACCACACGCTCTGCGATGAGGCCGGCGAGGAGGCTATCGAGTTGCACTACGGTTCAAGCTATGGGGCATTCCCTGAGGATATGGAGAGAGCGGAGCTGCTTGTCATCTGGGGCGCCGATCTATCGGCCACGAGCATCCACGCCTACAGGATAGCTGTTGACCTGAGAGCAGCGGGCAAGGAGGTCTGGGTGATTGACCCAAGGGTGACGAGAACAGCTAGACTCGGGAGGCACCTGAGGCCGAGGCCCGGTACGGATGGTCTTTTGGCGGCCGGGATCTCCTGGTACCTGATCAAGGAGTTGGGCGTTGACTCCGAGTTCATAAGGAATTTCACCAAGGGGTTCGGAGAGTACGAGTCCCTCATCTCCAGGTATCCTCCTGAGCTCGTGGAGAGGCTGACTTCCGTCAGAAGGGAGGATATGAGGGAGCTGGCTGAGAGTTACTCGAAGCTGAAGCCCAGCGTCACATACATAGGGAAGGGTCCCCAGAAGAGCAAGTACGGGGCTGAGGCCGTGAGATTGATCTCCCTGATTCCTGCCCTGGTGGGGGTCCACAGGGGTTTCTTCTACTCCAATTCCTGGAGGGATTTCGATGAGTACCTGGCCGCGCAGCACCTTGGCTCTGGAAGGAAGGTGAACATGATAGAGGTACCGAGGCTCGTAGCGGAGGGGAGGTTCAGGTTCATCTACATCTATAACTCGAACCCTGCCGAGACGCTCCCCAGGGCCAGGTTGTTCAGGGAGGGGATGAGGAGAAGAGATTTGTTCAAGGTAGTTCACGAGGTGATGTGGTCGGAGACAGCAAGGCTCTCGGACGTCGTGCTCCCGGCGACGAGCATGTTCGAGCACGATGACTTCGTGGCCAGCTGGTGGCATAAGTACATCAGCTACAGCAGGAAGGTTTTCGAGCCTCTGGGCGAGAGTAAGCCGAACTGGTGGGTTGCTAGGGAGCTCTCCAGGAGGCTGAGGATCAGGCTACCCGAGCTCGATGAGGAGCCCCTGGAAGCCATGAGGAGAGCCCTCTCAGGGAGCAGGATGGTGAGGAGCTTCGAGGAGCTTCTAGATAAGCCTTACGTCGAGCTCATATACCCAAGCAAGGAAGTCTACCAGACGCCATCACGTAGGATAGAGTTCTACAGCGAGATAGCTTTGAGGAGGGGATATTCCCCACTCCCCCAAATCGCTTGGGAGGAGGCCGATCCTGAGTACCCCTACAGGTTGATAACGAGCGCTTCACCCTGGGCCACATCGTCCCAGGACCTCCTCGAGGATCCGAGGGACTTCCTGCATATGAGCGAGGAGGACTGCACCGAGTTAGGCCTGAGGGAGGGTAGCCTGTTGGTTCTTGAGTCTAGGAATGGGGAGAGGGTGACCGGAGCGGTTAAGGTAGATCCTGAAATCCCTAAGGGCATCATATGGGCTAGAAGGAGCGCTCTGATGCTTGATGGAGTGGTGAACGACCTGGTAACCGATGAGAAGCAGGTGATAAGCGGGGGCAACTGCATAAACTCGACTTTCGTTAGGCTGGTGAGGGTGGAATGAGCCTCGAGAGCCTCCGCTTAAGCATTTATAGTTTCCATCGGAACCCTAGGGGAGGTGGACCATGGAAATAGAGAGGGAGCTCAGGGAGACCAGGGAATGGCTTGATGCCCTGATGGAGCAGCGATTCCCGAGGGACTTTGACGAGAGGTACTTGGAGTGGTTGATGGGGAGGAGGTCAGCCGGCTACGATACGCAAACGGTGCGGATGACGGTATTCGAACCCATGTGGGACCTATTGGCCAGAGGGGGGAAAAGGTGGAGGCCCTGGCTGTTCCTCACGATCGCTAGGAACCTGGGGGTCGACCTCGAGAGGTACAAGAATTTAGCGGTCATAGTTGAGCTCCTTCACAATGGCTCGCTCATAGCTGACGATATAGAGGACGGAGCCGAGGTAAGGAGGGGAGATAAGGCCATACACGTGAAATATGGTCTTGATGTAGCGGTGAATCTCTCCTCGGCGATGTACTTCCTCCCGCTGAAGCTGCTCATGGAGATGGAGGTGGGCGACCCCACTTACAGGAGGCTCGTGAACGCCTACCTGGAGGACATGATAAGGATACATCTGGGCCAGGCAACTGACATAGGGTGGCACAGGGGGCTGAGGGACCCTGAGACCATAACGGTGGAGCATTACCTGGAGATGTGCGCGAACAAGACGGGCGTGCTTCCCAGGATGGCCGCTAGGTTCGCAGCAATAGCTGCAGGCCTAGGCGAAGAGGAGGAGAGGAAGCTGGGGAAGTTCGCTGAGTCAATAGGGATTGCGTTCCAGATCCAGGACGACATACTGAACGTCACAAGTGCTGAGAGCTTGGGAAAGGAGTTCGGTGAGGACATCAGGGAGGGGAAGATCACGCTCATGGTGATCTACGCACTATCCAGGGCCGGTGAGAAGGACAGGAGGAGGCTCAAGGAGATCCTATCGATGCACACCAGTGATCCAGGGCTAATCAAAGAGGCCATATCGATAATGGAGAAACACGGAGCGATAGAGGATGCTAAGGAATTGGCTAGGAGGATAGTCTCAGGTTCCTGGGAGGAAGTGAGGGAGTTGCTTCCCAATAACATTTACAAGGAAAAAATAAGGGAGCTAGCGATGTTCCTAGTTGAGAGGAAGTTCTGAATTACTCGAATATCCTCTCCAAGGGTTTGACATCGTGAGGAGCTATCTCGCTCATTCCAGCATGGGAAATCAGGGCAATCCTGGCCTTAAGCTTCATCTCAGCTATGTTGCTTGCTCCCACATAGCCGAAGGAGGCCTTCAGCCCCGCCAAGAACCTATCCACGACGGTGGTCACATCCCCCCTGTAGGGGACCAGGCCCTCTATCCCCTCCGCTATGTCCTTCGAGGGCTTGCTGTACCTATCCAGGGCGAACCTCCTCGATCTCGCTGAGGGGCTCCCCATCCCCCTGTATATCTTGTACATCTTCCCCCCCACCATCATGGTTGAGCCGGGGGACTCCTTGGTCCCAGCTAGGACGTAGCCCAGCATCACAGCATCAGCCCCCATCGAGAAGGCCTTAGCAGCTTCAGCGGGTCCCCTGATGCCGCCATCAGCTATCACAGCGACATCAGCCGAGTGCTTCCTAACGGCCTCGTAAGCCTTAGCCACAGCGTAGAGCGTGGGCGCAGCCACTCCCGTAACTTCGCCCGTGGTGCATATGCTCCCGCTCCCTATACCCACCCTCAGCCCTATTACATCGAGCCTGCTGATTACCTCCTCAGCCGCCTCATACGTACCTATGTTGCCAGCTATCACCGGGACATCTAGCTCAGAGATCAGCCTTTTGGTAGCACTTAACACGTTCTCATTGTGGAAGTGCGCCACATCAGTTACGAGCACGTCGACATAAGGGGCTAGGGTCTTCGCCCTATCGATATCGAATGGCGAGATGGCTGCCCCAACCCTGAGCCTTCCCTCATCATCCCTAGCGGCGAAGGGATGGGATTCCCTGTAAAAGACGTCCTTAGCAGTGACTAGTCCTATTAGCTCCCCTGAATCGTTGACCACGGGAAGCTTCTCTACCTTATACCTGGCCATTATCTTCCTAGCCTCCTGAGGCGTTATGTCAGGTCCCACAGTGATGGGATCCTTTGTCATTATGTCCCTGACCCTGAGACCGCCTCCCTCGGCGAAGTGGACATCCCTCCTCGTCACTATCCCCACCAGCTTACCATCGACGATCACGGGAAGCCCTGAGATCCCATACTCCCTCATCAATCTCCTGGCCTCCTCAACACCATCGTCCGGGGAGACTGTGATCACGTCCCTTATTATGAAGGACTCAGCCCTTTTGACGGTTTTAGCCATCTTGACCTGCTCCTCAATGCTACAGTTCCTGTGCAAAACACCTAGCCCGCCCATCCTCGCCATAGCTATGGCCATCTCCTCCTCCGTCACCGTGTCCATAGGGGACGATAGTATAGGGACACTGAGCACGATATTTCCTATCCTCGTCGTTAGATCGACGTCGGAGGGCTCGATCTCTGCCTTCCCCGGAAGGAGTATCACGTCGTTGAACGTGAAGGCGAATTCAATACCAGTTGGGCTCCGCATATACGGAGGGGCCTCACGCTCTGATAAACTTTACTCCCCGGGGCCTACACCCCTGGGCTCGAGCGTCCTGACCTTGGGAACGAGGTTCCTCAGGACCCTCCCATCATAATAACCGGAGCCCGCGAAGATATCACCATACCTCACCAGGTAAACTCCCTTCTCAGGGAGATCCTTCTCCAAGCTCTCCCCCATCATCCATCTAGTTAACTCCTCATAGCTCAAGTCAGCCACGTGCTTCTTTGCTCCCCTTCCGATGATGAAGGACCCTTCTATGCTTATTATGAAACCGTAGGGCGCTTTCTTAGCTATGTACACCCCTTTGATGAACTCCTTACCCTCGAAGCCCTTTAGCTCCGGAGAACAGGCCCTCAGCTTGTCC
>CALJEO010000040.1 GCA_938073845.1 uncultured archaeon | reverse complement strand
TACCCTCGGTGGAGCTGGGGAGGGAGCCCAAGGGATCCGGGCCCATGGTAGAGCTGGGGGAGAGGAGGGGGAGGGTGGTGGGGATCAGCCCGGAGGAATTAGCCAAGCACGCGCTCGTGGCAGGTCAAACTGGATCAGGCAAGACGACCACGGTCAAAAGAATAATCTACGAGGCTTGGAATATGGGCATACCCTCAATGATAATGGACTCCCACTGGGAGTACAGGAACCTGGTATTCCAACTTGGGGGGAGGGTGTACTTCAACAGGCAGGGCTACCCTCAGGTATGCGTTAACCCCCTTGCCTCGATACCCAGGGGTGAGAAAGAAGTTTTCCTGGTGGCCGAGACCCTTTCGATGCTCCTGGACCTCACCCCATCCCAATTCTACCTTCTTCTGAAGGCCCTGAGGAGGCTGAGTGATCTATCGAGCGAGAAGAACCCTCCGAACATGCTCGATCTGATAGTGGAGGTCAAAGGGATGGTCCCGAGCTCACAGCCGGAGGAGGAGAGCAAGGCGGCTCTCGTGAGGAAGCTGGAGCCGCTAGTTTCAGGAGATGGGGAGAGACTCTTCTCCTGCGATAACATTTTGTCTACAGGCTTTGAGGAGGCTTTAACTTTGTTGGAGCTAGGAGATATTGAGAGCGACCTTCAGAAGCAGCTCCTAGCCTTCTTCATCCTGAAGAAAGTGAGGGACCGCTTCATAAAGGAGGAAGCGAAATCGAAGTTCCCAAGACTCCTGATAGTATTAGAGGAGGCAGAGAAGCTGATCCCCAAGTACAGGGACGCTATAGGCTCGGAGCTGGTGAGCAGGTTATTTGCAGAGCTCAGGAAGTTCGGAGTCTCACTAATAATGGTATCCCAGAGCCTCTCGGAGATACCCGATGGGGTTGTGAGGAACACGGGCGTGAAGATAATACATAGGATGGACTCCCCGAGCGACTTAAGGTTACTGAAGCCTTTTAGCGAGAAGAACGTCATTGAGAGGGTGAGCTCGCTCATGCCCGGGGAATGTATGCTCCTGCTTCCCTACGCTAAGGAGGTGCTTCAGGTGAGGCCCGTGGATGAGCTTCCCTTGAGGAGGGAGAGGATAGATGAGGTGATAAGGGCTACTCCCTTCTACTGGCCTTCAATCCATCCTTGATATCTCTTCCAGTATTGAGAGGAAGTCCTGGGTCCAATTGAACCTCCTAGAGGATCTCCCACTTAAAACAAGGTTAATCTCATCCTCAAGACTCCCCTCGCACCCATCAACCTCAACTATCCTCTCCTCACTAGCTATCCTCATTGCATCGAAAAGGGGACCATCTATTGCCTCGTACTCGATGTTCTCCCTCATCTTCCTCGGACCGTAGCCCCTCTCCCTCAATCTTCCCAGCAGAAGGGAGGGCCTGCACCTCACGACTACGACGAGCGAGACCCTCTCCCTAGGGATGGCGTAGGGGCTGATGGTCTCCACGACTAGGCAGGGGATCTCCTCAAGGATTTTGCGGATCTCCTCCCTGACCCTATCCTCATCTATGATGTAGGAGTCTCTCTTGAGATCCCTCTCGACGATATACCCTTTATTCAGGGCTAAAGCGCCGACGCTCAGATACCCGCATCCCAATCTCTCTGAGAGCGCCCTAGCCACTACCGTCTTACCCGAGCCTGGCGCGCCCAGGACCACGATGGTACCGGTGCTAAGATTTATATCTCTCAAGCGACCACCTCCCTGGGCTCCGGTGGTGTAGCCCGGTTGAGCATAGGGGCCTCTCGAGCCCCAGACCCGGGTTCAAATCCCGGCCGGAGCATTAAACTCTGAACTAATATATTTGCTTTTTTTACCTCATTCCCTTCAGATAGATCCTCAGGACCCTAAGACGTTCAACCTCATGGCACGGTTAAACCATGCCCCTCAAATTCAATTGATTCGTCCCGTCTACTGTTCAAACGAGATCCCCCTGCCTCCCGGCATCTCCGTCAAATGCATGATCGAATCAACCGTTAACGAGATCACCATTCCCTTGATGGTTCCTAGTCCCTTATGCTGTTCCCCATAATGTGAGGGGTCCCTGAGACCCTGTTAACTCAATGAAGCTTAAAGGATTCTTTGATCCGAACCCGCTAAAACACCTGCTTTTCTAGAATCCTTTATCCTTTCCTAGCTAACTCCTCATGGGGGCCCTCGCGCAATCAAAATAGTCCTCTTCCGATCTGAGGTGAGCATACATAGCTAGCTCCGTTGAGTATGGGCTGCTCCAAGCATAATAAGCTAGGTTTCGATTTTCGTGAGGAACGCGGAATCCTCCAAGTGTGAGATCCTGGAGAGGGAGCTTGAGTGATGCTTCGAGCAGTGATCATAGAGCGGAATCTACCGAAGGTATTCTCAGCAATTGTTCAGTATACGGAGACACCCCTCCTGTTTCCGATACAAATGAATGCGAGGGGCTTAGGGGAACTATACACCGTTTCCTGACCATTTAAAGCGGTAAAGAAGCTGCATCTGATTCTGGTGAAGCTAATGGAGCTCTTATACCTTATCTCCCCCGTCCTTCAATAAGGGAGTTTACCGAAAAGTGTGGTTATCGGATCGAAGGATGCTATTGAGACTAGGGCCATCCAAATCAGGTATGCGACTATTGCAGCGAATAGGAGGCGGATCGGTTGCCTGTGGTAAGCTGGTATCAATAGGAAAAGCGCTTGTATCGAGACCAATGTGAGGTAGAAGTTGCTGATTATGAAGTCGAGCGGCTGCATCCATACTATCATCACCCAAACTCCCAGCTCCGCTATGAAGAGTGATATCGGGAAGGTGAAGATCGCTATGAGGGACCCGTAGATCGCTTCCTCCAGGGTCGCTTTGATGGACGGTGAGACAAACCTCCTTCTTCTCCTCCTGACTGCTTGCCTTCTCCTCCAGGTCCTCCCAGATAGCATCGGATTCACCTCACTGAGCTCCCAACTCTCCTACCCTCGAGCAGCCTTACCAGGGCCCCCGGATCATCAGCACTTAAAATTATCGTCCTTATAGACGATCTCCTCAATATTTTTATCGAGGTTACGTCGAGCAACTCATACCTCCCAGGATCATAGGACTTCCCCATGACCATCCTCTCGAGCTCATCGTAGCTCAGTTCCTCCATTTTCCTAGCTGATGGGTTGATCCTCGGGTCATCCTCGTAGATCCCATCGACTCCCGTCATCTTCACCAGCGTATCGAAGCCCAGCCTCTCAGCCATTATTGCGGCCACGGTATCCGTGGAGTAACCCGGATGGATCCCTCCGGATACGGGAATCCTACCGGTTGCGTTAGCTACAGCAGCTTCCTCGTAACTCTCCACGACCTTGGGGTATGCTAGCTCCCCTAAGGCAGATATCGTGAGCAAGGCGTGGAGCCTAGTCACCAGTATTCCCGCATAGTCCTGCATGTACTTGCTTCCCCCCACCCTGCTCACAGCTTCTATGTACCTTCTCGCCATCTCGCTTCCCCCGGCGACAACAGCTAAGCTCACCTTACCGTAAAGCTCCCTCACAGCCCCGGCCACACCGATCAGCCTTCGGGGCCCCTCATCAAGCAGCCCCTCGAAGACCCTGCCTCCTAGGAGGAGAACGATCCCTCTCAAAGGATCACCTCAGTAGAACCTCAAGGCCCTCTCCAGCCTTGAGAGCAGGACTATGCCGCTCTCCTCAGACTCGTCCAGTATCTTGTAGCCCGTGAGATCAGCTAACCTCTCAGCGAACTCCCTGATCTCGTGGTGCCAAGGCATGTTCCCCTTGGAGAGCCTCCTCCTCGAGTAACCAACCCACTCATAGGCCTTAGGCTCAACGTAAGTGGGCTGGTATCTCTTCAAAAGCTCTGAGAAACCTTCCAGGGATTTCACATCCATGTTGAACCCCTTTATCAATGGTATCCTCATCACCGTAGGGCAGGAGAGGGACTGGAGGAGCTCGAGGGTCCTGATCAACCTGCTCCATGCGTCAGGCCAGAGGGGCCTAGTTATCTCGGCATATAACTTCTCGAAGGGAGCTGGAACGGTAACATATAGCTGAGTAGGCTCCCTTTCCAATCCCTCTATCCTCTCCGGGAGCGTCCCGTTCGTCACTATGAATGTGGTCATCCCCCTCCTGGAGAAGGCCTCTACCAAGCCCCCTATCCTGGGGTAGAGCATGGGCTCCCCGGTCAGGGAGATGGCAGCATGCTTTGGCTCCTCAGCCTCCCTCACTAACTCCTTACTGAAGACCCTCACGCCCTTGTACCCCTGAACGAGCATCTTCTGAACCCTTATACTCTCCTCAGCTATCTCCTCTGGATCGTCCCAGGTTCCTTCGGGCACCTCCACCCACCTGTAGCTCTGTGGCACGTCGCTAGCGTTCAATCTCCAGCAGTAGCTGCACTGCATGTTGCAGAAGGAAGCGGTAGGGCTCATCTGAATGCATCTCCAGGTTGGGATTCCGAAGAACTTGTTCTTGTAGCATGTCCTGCCCTCCATTATAGCCTTCCTGAACCAATAGCAGGGCTTAACCGCTGAATGATTCAGGACGAACTTGTATCCCTGCTTCCTCATCAACTTCCTGATGTGATCCGGTGTGCTCACCAGAGCGCTCAACATCTTTTATCCAACACATCCCACGTAACCCGATAAAAATGGTTAGGGTGCTGGAGCCCATAGCCCTCGCCCTAAGGGAGATGGGGGAGGTAAACGAGATCAGGGAGGAGGCCTTGAGGAGATCTAGAAGGTGGCTCTCGGTAGCGAGGTCCTCGATAATTGAAGCTAGGTCTGCGAGTGACCTGAAAGTAGTGGAGAGGAAGCTCGCCGAGGCCCTGGAGGATATGAAGGGGTTCATTGAGTGGGCCGAATCGAAGCTAGGATCCTCAAGCTGCTTGGTCAGATCTGTCCTGCAGGACCCGATGCAGGAGGTGATTGAGGGCATAGTGCTCTGCAAGCTCCTGATGGGTGAGGGGATAGTGAGTCACATAGAGCTCGGGGTCGAGGCTAGGGAGTACCTGCTGGGTGTCAGCGAAGTCGTAGGGGAGCTCAGGAGGGTCGCTCTCGAGCGCATGAGGGAGGGAGACATTGAGGGAGCTGAGGATATATTGGGGAAGATGGAGGAAATTTATGAGGCGATGAACTCAGCTGCTCTACCTGACTCCCTCATACCCCTGAGGAAGAGGACAGATGAGGCTAGGATATTAATAGAGAGGACGCTATCCGAATTGGTGTTCGTTAGAGCGAGCAGGAGGGGTGTCCGTGGAGATAGCGAGAGCTGATCCCTCAGTAACACATCTGATAGTTTCCCTGGCATTGCTCGGTGCTGCTAAGAGGCCCGTAAGGGTTAGGGACCAGGGCAAGTTCATGAACACCTCCAGAGCAACCCTATCCAGATGGGTTTCAAGGGCCGAGGAGCTGGGATTCGTGAGGTCCGCGACCTCCAAGAAGGCCCAGTATGTGATGCTATCTGAGAGGTCCATAGAGCTGCTCAGATCCGTGGGTGAATCGTTGGAGGGGGTTGGATGGGGGGATGAGGTCGTGATGGGCGAGGTGTTCTCGGGGATGGGAGAGGGTGCCTACTATATGTCCAGGAGGGGATACCTGAGTGGTTTCATGAAGATATTGGGCTACACACCGTTTCCGGGGACC
>CALJEO010000039.1 GCA_938073845.1 uncultured archaeon | reverse complement strand
CTTTCATCAGGTTCGGGCTCCTAGGCAGCTTAGGCCCTCTGATAGGATCTCTCATATTTCCGGGGAAATCTATGACAGGTCTCTTCGCGGGAGTATTAGCTAGAAGGAACTGTAGGCCCTTCATCGCTCTAACCTTAGGCTACATACCTGAGAGTCTCTTCACATGGGCCACGTTCAAGTTATGGATACCGTTATTCGCTCCCGAGCTATCCGGCTGGATAACGGATACCGTGATGTACGGAATCCTCGCGAAGGCTTGGATCGAGATCTTAACTATTGGTGCGATCTCAGAGTTACTGATTCCTAAGGTGAAGAAAGTGATATCCTATGGCCTTCTGAATGAGCCTGGCCACTAAGTAGGCATCCGATCTCATACCGGGACAAGGTGAGAACTCAACGAAATCCATGCACCTCACGTTTCCAACCTCTATCACCTTCCGGATCATCCTGAGGACACTCCTATAACTTAGACCTCCGGGCTCCGGGTTCCCGACGCATGGAATTTGAGGTGGATCTAGCACATCCAGATCCACGCTCAAATAGACTCCCTTATCCCTTAGGAAGTTGAAGTTGAGATCCTCCACATTCCCCCTCAGGAGCTCCTCCGCGTATATCACTTTTACGTTATCAGACTCCTCCAAGAACTCCTTCTCCTCGATACCCATGGTCCTCACTCCTATCAAGGTGATGTCCTTCACTAGCTCACTCACCCTCCTGAGGACAGTGGCGTGAGAGACCTTCCTTCCCTCGTACTCGTCGTAGAGGTCTGAGTGCGCATCCAGCACTACTACATGCTCCACCTCATCCTTACACGCCATCAACGCCGGTAGCGAAATCGTATGCTCCCCGCCCAATAGCACTGGCATCTTCCCATCGGATATTATCCTCCTCACCGAAGCCTCTATGAGTTCCATCATCGAGCTCTCCGGTTTCCCTAGAACGGGGAGTTCGAACAGTGTGTAAATCCCTAACTTGTCCATGAACAATCCGAGCTCGATGTCGTAGATATCCATATACCTAGAAGCCTCTATTACGGCAGCTGGGCCAAATCGTGTCCCACTAGCCCAACTCTCAGTGGAATCGTAGGGTACGCAGAGCACGATATATCTGGATTCCTCATAAGAGTTCTCGGTAGCCAGAAAGGAGAAGGGTACCGTCGGACTATGCATAGCTTAATCCTGCCCACTTCTCAGACTTCAGATATAAATCCTCCCTAATTCGTGGGTCACATCACATAATAAAAACGGGAATTTCCGCTCTTATTGGGAAAATTATATATTAATTGAACGGAATTATATTATTTTATTCGTGAGCCGATGCTTCGCCCCAGCGGGTCTAGTCATGTTTTTATATAGTAGCAGCTACAGGAATAAGTCCCATGCATCACGGACAGCATGCGAGGTGATCAGTATGGTATCTAGGAGAGTTGGTGTCCCAATGACTGACCGCATCCTGGAGTTCTTGGAGGAGAGGAGGCCGGGTCTAAGATCAAATGTGTGGAAGGTCTACTACCCGATGAGGGATGAGCAGCCCATAGAGGTTAGCGTGAAACCAGGTGCCTTAGCGGGCGAGACACTTCAGCTGCAGTTCGAGGGGAAGAAGCTAGTGGTAAAGGAGGAAGTGGTGGAGAGGAGGCCAGCCAGAGGTGGCGCGGGGGCTTACTGACCCCCCCATTCTTCACTCTTTTAATTCTTTGAACTAACCTACGTTATAGCGCCCCGATGATATATTTATCTATGAGGGCCCACCATTTACTAGCGGTGCTACCTCATGGAATTAGAGGTACTGATCCTGATCCCCGTCTCTAAGCCCAGAAGAGGAGCCACTGGGGAGACGGGTCTTTGGAGGGTCGAGAGGCCGATAATAGATGAAGGTAAGTGCATTAAGTGCTGGATATGCTGGCTCTACTGTCCCGAGGAAGTCATCTCCGAGGGTCAGAGCGGGTTCCCCGTGATAGATCTCTCCTTCTGTAAGGGATGCGGTGTCTGTGCAAATGTTTGCCCAGCTAAAGCCATAAAGATGGTGAGGGAGTGAATATGGCAGAGGGAGAGTGGGACATAATAACTGGGAATCATGCTGCAGCTTTAGCCGCGAAGCTAGCTAGGGTGGGCGTCGTTGCAGCTTACCCAATAACCCCCCAGACCACCGTCGTGGAGTACCTTGCGTCCTTCGTAGAGTCAGGCTACATGAACGCTGAGTACATAAGGGTTGAGAGTGAGCACAGCGCGATGGCAGCGGTCATAGGCGCTGCCGCAGCTGGAGCTAGGACCTTCACTGCAACTTCCAGTCAGGGATTGCTTTACATGGCTGAGGTACTCCATTGGGCTGCCGGTTCCAGAACGCCGGTCGGCATGGCGGTGATAAACAGATCGGTAGGACCACCTTGGAACATCCACGTCGATCATCAGGATACTATGTCGCAGAGGGACACTGGATGGTTGCAGCTTTACGTTTCATCAAATCAGGAGGTCTTAGATACCATAATCATGATGTACAAGGTAGCTGAACATCCTGAAGTGATGCTACCCTTCATGGTTTGCCTGGATGCCTTCGTCCTCAGCCATACCTTCATGCCTGTTAACGTTCCAAAGCAGGAGGAGGTGGATGATTTCCTCCCACCTTACAGACCGAGACACTGGATGCTAGATCCCTCGGACCCGATAAGCTTCGGTAACTTGGTTTTTCCGGACGATGAGTACCAGGAGATGAGATGGTCCATTGATCTCTCCATGAGAAGGGCCCTGGAGGTCATAGAGGAGGTTGCTGAGGAGTTCTCGGAGAAGTTCGGGAGGTACCACGGTGGGGCTATCATGAAGTACAGGATCAGCGATGCAGATTACGTGATCCTGACCTCGGCCACGCTCGCCTCTGAGGCTGAGGTAGCTGTGGATATGATGAGGGATGAGGGACTCAGCATAGGCCTGCTTAAGTTGAGGTCCTTCAGGCCCTTCCCGCATCACAGCATAAGGGAGAACCTACAGGGGAAGAAGGGCGTTATCGTGATTGATAGGAGCATATCATTCAGCTCAGGCGGCCCTATAGGAACGGAGGTCAGGTCCTCTCTCTACGACGTCTCAGGGGCTCCTGCAGTAGTTAATTACATCACAGGGCTGGGAGGCAGAGACATCACTTACAATGACGTGATAGCTATGTCGAAGGATGCTATCAGCAGGATATCCACGGGCAGGTTGAGGAAGCCCTATTACTGGCATAAGCTGAAGCAGGATTACCAGAGGATCGAGCTCGCCGAGGAGGTGGTATCATGAGCATCACGATACATGACTTGAGGAAGAGCGAGGGCTCCTACCTTCCCGGTTCGGCCTCATGCCCCGGGTGCGGAGCAACCATAGCGTTCAGGATAGCCTCCAGAATCCTCGGACCGAACACCGTTTACGTGATTCCAGCTTGTTGCTTCAGCATAATTCAGTCACCTTATCCCAGGAGCGCCATCTCAGCCCCTATACTGAACTTCGCGTTCGCAGCAGCTGCTGCAGCGGCCTCAGGCGTGCAGAGGGCCTATAAATTCCTAGGGAAGGATGTGAACGTCGTTGTATGGGCGGGTGACGGCGGAACCGTTGACATAGGGATTCAGGCCCTATCTGGAGCCGCTGAGAGAGGTGAGAACATAATTTACATATGCTACGATAACGAGGCCTACATGAACACGGGCATACAGAGGTCAGGCGCCACTCCCATCAAGGCGATAACTAAGACGACACCCATGGGGAAGCAGGAAATGCCCAAGGATATGCCTATGATAGTTGCGGCGCACAGAGTGCCTTACGTAGCGACCGCTAGCGTGGGATATCCCTTTGATCTCGCTAATAAACTTGAGAAGGCGAAGAGGATCAAGGGATTCAGGTACATACAGATATTCTCCCCATGCCCTCCAGGGTGGGACTTTCCCGTCGAGAAGACAGCAGAAATCGGGAAGCTAGCTGTGGATACCTACTTCTGGCCCCTGTACGAGATCGAGGAGGGTAAGCTAAGGGTGACTATCAAGCCGAGGAAGAAGCCCCTCAAGGAATTCATAAGGATGCAGAGGAGATTTGAATTCTTGAAGGATGAGGAGATTGAGGAAATGGAAAAGTTGGTCATGGAGAAGTGGAACTTCCTCCTCCACCTTGAGAGGTCGGAGAGGGTCTTCTAATACCTCTCCTCACTAGGAAATGGGTGGTAATCCCAAGGATTGTAGCGAGCAGGAGCGCCTCCGTCAGCACCCCTATTACCGTGATGTAGATTGCTGAGATGGCGCTGTCCTCCGAACCCTCATTTAGCAGGTTCTCAGCGTACCAGCTGAAGGGATTGAACCAAGAGGTCTGCCTCACGTAGGTCCAAGCCG
>CALJEO010000038.1 GCA_938073845.1 uncultured archaeon | reverse complement strand
CACGTAACTGAGAATGAGGAGCCAGCCTGCTAGGAACCCGAAGTGATCGCCCAGACCCTTGGCCGCGAACACCTGAGCGCCACCCGCGAGAGGGTAGGTGGAGCTTAGCTCAGCGTAGACGAGGCCGGTGGTCACGTAGGCTATGGAGGCTATGAGGAATGATAGGGGTGTAGCTCCTGCAGAGAACAGAGCCACTACTCCAAGCGCTGCGTAAATATCAGCACCAACATCGCCATAACCCATCGAGAAGGCTCCAAACAGCCCCACGTCTCTCTTCAGAGATACCTCCTTCTCGCTTCTTAATTTAGGTCACCCTCCCCAGGCGACCCGCATAAGTAATATAAAAAATACCCCAAAAAAGTCCGGACAGCCCATCAGGGTCTGGTTTTATCTCAGAGCTTCCCTAAACTATGAGATCGGTTCGCTGCCGATGCGCTTAGCCCTTTCCTCTAGGTACTCGCCGAAGAACGCCCATGCTGAGAAAACACCTACCATCAGTCCTATTCCTATCGCGAGCCCAGCCGAGAGAGCTAGCTTTATCTCGCTGCTCAGGTTGGTCAGGTCTATGACCAGTATCGCCACTATTAGGGAGACGAGCATCGTGAAGAACATCTCGGTCTTCTTCTCGAACCTCATCGACTTCACAAGAGCATCTATCAAAACTACAGATATCATAGCTAATATCACGATACTCCCAATTTTGGTTAGATAATCGATCGCCTGGCTGTAGGATTGCGTGCCCTCGGGCACGAATATCCTTATCACACCAGAGGAGGCAGCTACGAGTATGAGAGAGTCAGCGATCAGGGAGAAGATCGTCGTGAGGGGCAACCTCATCCCACCTGGGAACACCTCCCTCAGGTAATCCTCCAGCCTCCCCGTCCTCACAAGCCACCCGATCAACCTGTTGACGAACCTTATCATCACGAAGGCTATCAGCAGGATCAGTGAGGCCAGGGCTATCTTGGGGATGGATGTAACCACCTCGTTGAGCGCTCCCAGTATCTCCTCCATCACTGCCTGCAACTCAGACCCCGAGGAGTACCATGGCGACCCTATAAATTATGTAGAGTATCATAATCAACGCCGTTAGGACGAGGGTTGCCAACATCATCCTGAGGAACTCCTTGGATACCTGCGAAGTGAAGGAATACCCGAGCAGGCTAGTGGAGTATATCATCCTGCTTATCTCATAGGCCCTCCTCGCGGGCACGACAGCTGCCTCTGGTATCGCTATCAACGCTAAAATGAGGCCAAACAGCTTCACCAAGCCAGCAGATATCAGCACCTGAGAGGGGTTGAGGGGTAAGATTATCGAGATCAGAACGGCGAGCAGCAACCCTATGTAGTTGGAGGAGGTGAGGTAGGCTGAGGACTTAACCCTGCCGAGCCTCCTGTTCACCTCAGAGAACACCTGAATGCCCAGCAGATTAGCCCCCAGGAAGGTGAGTGAGGTGAGGAAAGAGATGCCAATGTGATAAGCCGGGAATGGGACGAAGGGTATTACGAACGTGAACAGGGTGTTGAGGAGGATCGCTACCACATAAGCCCTGTAGCCCCTCCAGAGGTAGGAGCCGATGGTGCCCCCTATGTTAGCGGTCACGGATAGAGCGACCGCTAAGTAGATGGGAGCCCCTATCGACCTCAGGAATGGGCTCCAGGCGATGCCGACCATGTTGGCTCCGGCCAGGAAGAGGCTTAGGACAAGCAGCGCTGTACTACTCCTAATCTTCACCTCCTCAGAGCTCTCAGCAACCTCCACCACCTTGCTAGGTATCTTGGGGATCAAGAGGAGCGAGAGGGATGATGAGAGGCCTATCAGCGTTGCTGTGGTGTAGCAGATGTAGTAGGAGAGGGGAGGCTCCACTCCCGCTGACACATAAGTCATGAATAGGGAACCGAGGAGGGATGCTGCCGAGGAGGCCGCTGACCTGTGGACAGCGACTTCCATCACCTCCTCACTCCCGAATATGGAGAATATCAGCACGCTTAACGCTATGCTGACGAACGCTGACAGGGAGTTAGCCAGCAGGTAGACTGCTGACAAGGGCACAGGATCTATTAGAAAGAAGGGGAGGAGGAACCATGTGATCCTCTCAGCCACGTGAAGGGATATGAGGGAGTACCTGAACCGTTCAGTTAAAACCTTAGGCTTAGTGTAGAGGGCCAGCGATAGTATTATGCCAGCGATTGACGTAGGCAGGAGCACTCGCGATAGCAGCCCCACCGAGTAGCCCGAGTAGGTCAGCATGGGCACGAAGAGGCCCCTCGTCACAGCCACGTAGAAGCCACTCAGGAAAGCCTCTAGGACTAAAGCTACCCTCTTTATGACATTGGTATGCGCCATAGTCCCCCTCTGACTTCGTAAGAGCTTTGCGGAGTTTCGGCGTTAATTTCCGGGAGCTGGCCTCTTCACTATAAAAATGTGACTCCGGTGCTCGGGTCTTGAGCAGCGATGAGCTCCGCCTCGGAAGCCCAGCTATGTAGGAAATGGGTCACACAGCGGCCGAGGCCTATATTGAACGGGCAGGGGTTGTCGTGAGGATAGGATTATCATTGAGATGTGGCCGAGGACATGGGGGAGCTGATCGATTCGACTTGCAGCTGAGAGATCGAGTTCAGTATCTTCGGAGGACAAAGCAAGGCTTTGCCGAGGGGAGTGAAGCTGTTCAGGGCCTGATCGGATCGTCAAGAGGGAAAAATTTAGAAGCTGAGGTACCTCTCCTTAGGGGCCTGGCAGACCGGGCACCTCTCGGGAGGGACCTCCCCCACGTAGGTGTGACCACAGACGGGGCAGATCCAAACCTTCCCCTCTATAGTGAAGTCCTCGCCCCCATCCACTGCCTCCTTGGCCCTCCTGTAAAGCTCAGCATGTATCTTCTCAGCCTCATAAGCCCATTTGAAGCTTCTCTCGGCCTGATCCACTCCCTGCGACCTGGCCAGCTCCATGTAAGCCGGGTACATCTCCATGACCTCGTACTCCTCCCCAGATATAGCCAGCGCTAGGTTGTGGGAGGTTTTACCAGGTCCTATGGGGGTGCCGGAAGATACCTTAGCCCCCTCACTGTAGTCCTTGAGCACGTTGTAATGATTGGTGGCATGCACCCTCTCCGCATGAGCTATCGCCCTGAAGAGCCTGGCCACGTTGGGGAGACCCTCCCCCTCGGCTATATCAGCGTAGATGAGGTACCTCATGTGGGCCATCGACTCCCCGCCGAAGGCGGATAGGAGGGCATCTTTAGTCATAGGACGTATGTGATGCATAAGATGAAACGTCTTCCATTTAATATAAGCATTACTATAGTTTTATATTAGAACTAATCAGTTGAGGGTGCTCGCATTGAGCACGACGAAGAGATCGCTCAGGCTCATTATGATAGCTCCTGCTGCGGGGCTTATGACCAGGGGAGCCATGATGCCCGCGGCCAATGGTACCGTCAGTGAGTTGTAACCTATCGTCCAAACTATGTTCTCCAGCATCTTCCTGCGAGCCGACCTGGCGAGCTTGATCAAGCGAACCACATCCTCCAGATCGTTCCTCACCAGGACCACGTCAGCGCTATCGATCGCTACGTCCGTGCCGCTACCTATTGCGATGCCGAGATCCGCCTGAATGAGAGCGGGGGCATCGTTGACACCATCGCCCACCATGACAACGTAGTGACCGCTCTCCTGCAACTTCCTGATCACTTCAACTTTCTCGTGAGGCTTCACCTCGGAGTAAAATCCATCCAACCCTAGCTCCCTTGAGAGTTTCTCAGCAACGCTTCTCCTATCTCCGGTGAGCATGTAGACCTTATAGCCCATCTCCCTGAGCTTCCTGACGGCAGCGAATGCCTCCTCCCTGGGGAAGTCCTCCAGCTCTATCGTCCCCGCTAGCTCACCGTCCACCGAGATCGCAACAGAGCTCTCTAAATCGAGCCCTCCGAAGTAGTTGGGGCTCGCCACCACCACCCTGCTCCCACTGACGGTACCCTCAACCCCGTAGCCGGGCAGGCTCCTGAAATCGGTGACTTCTAGGAGCCCGATGCCCCTCCTAGAGGCCTCCTCCTCTATAGCCCTAGCGACCGGGTGGTTCGATAGGGATTCCAGGGAAGCCGCTAGCCTGAGCAGATCCTCCTCCGAGAACCTCCCGCTAGCGTTCACTCCCTTAACCACTAGCTTGCCCATCGTGAGGGTACCAGTCTTATCTAGCACGACCACTCCCCTGGGCTCTACGTTCTCCAAGGCTCGCTTCGACTTCAGGAGTATCCCCCTCCTGGAGGTGAGCGAAGTCACCCTGTGGACGACCACGGGCGTCGCGAGGCCCAGGGCGTGGGGACAAGCTACCACCACAACCGCTACCATCCTCTCCACCGCGAATGAGAGTCCACTGCCTTGAAGCAACCAGTAAGCGAGTGTAGAGAGACCCACCACGATTATAGCTATCGTTAGGAGGAACGCCGCCCTATCAGCTAGTTCAACGTACCTGGATCTCGATGTCCTTACCTCCCTAACCAGCCTATCCACCTGAGCCAGGTAGCTCTCCTCCCCGGAACGCGTTACCCTGACCTTGATTGGAGCCTCCAGGTTGAGGGAGCCCCCTATCACCTCGCTCCCCTTCTCCTTAAGCACTGGGTTTGATTCCCCCGTGAGGAGGGACTCATCCGCGTAGCTCACCCCCTCCTCGACGATCCCATCGGCCGCTACCCTCTCGCCGGGCTTGACGAGTATGAGATCACCTGGCCTGAGAGCGCTCACTGGAACCTCGACTATTATATCTGAGCTTATCAGGTGAGCTTCGGATGGGAGCAGCCTGACCAGGAGATCCAACTGCTTTGTAGCGCTCGCCAGTGCCCTGGCCTCAACGTAGTGGCCCGCGAGCATTATATCGATGAGCATGGCCAGCTCCGTGTAGAAGGCCTGGGATGATGAGAGGAGGGAGTAGAGGCTGTAGATGAATGCCGTGGTTATGCCGAGGGAGACGAGGGTCATCATCCCCGGCGTCCTTCTCCTCAGCTCATACGAAGCCCCAGACAGGAAGAAGCTCCCCCCGTAGAGGAAGAGCAGGGTTGCTGAGACCAAAGGAATCGCTTCCGAGTGAGGGAGCTCCATCCTGAGACCGGCTTCCTCTGCGATGGGGGAAAAGAGGAATATGGGTATTGAGATCAGGAGGCATATGAAGAGCTTCCTCTTGAATCTGTGATGAGCGTGATGGCCTGCTTCACTGGGTCCCCCGAGCAGGTACTTCTCAGGGTTCTTGGAGAACTCATCCATGCAGTGCTTGGAGCAGAAGTAGTAGGTCCTATCTCCGTGCTCCAATCTATAGGGAGCTTTCTCAGGATCAACCTCCATTCCGCATACGGGATCCTTAACCATCGCCTTCCCTCACCAAATCCCATTTAAAAACCTACGCGGGTGCTAGCCATCGGGGTCTTACGAGGAGGTACTTCCTCAACTCTGAGGACTTCTATGAGGGGAGTGATTTAAGATCAGGACGCTCTACACCGCTGTGACTCTTACCAGAATTATATTTTCCGGATTGTCATAACCATTCAGGGATTAGGTTTGAGTCAGGTTTCGGTGTCTAAGGTAGGTAGGAAGGGGGCCATCTATATACCTAAACGCATATGTGAGCAGCTGGGCATGGAGGAAGACACCGTTCTGATGAGGGTTGAGGGTGAAAAGCTAGTACCGGAATTCGTACCTGATCCGCTCTCCTTGGCAATGAAAATCAGGAAGTGGGCCAAAACCACCGTTGAGGATTTCGAGAGGTAGTCAGAGGAAGAGCAGAATGGTCTCTTTACCAGTTAACTGGATTCGACTTACATTCTCCCAAGCTTCGGGATAGAAGTGGAGTGACTTTCCGTTGAGCATATCAGCGGGCTCAGGGAGGCATAAGGGGCAAGGTGAGGTTCCACTGCCTCTCAGTATCTGGGTTGAGATTATGGGGAAGATGTATAGGGAGAGGGAGCGCTCAGGAGAGGATATAGAGGGCTTAGTGGACAGAGCCGTCAGATCCCTCCTGTAGTCAGGGTTCTACAGATTGGCTCATCCCACATCAGATGCAGTTAAGCTGGCCTTCAAGTTAAGGATGCTGGGGCATAGGGATAACATAGCTAACTCTACGCGACCTCATTGAAGAACGGTATACTGCTCCTCACGATGGACGAGGACTTTGAGAAATTCCTGCCGCGAAACGACCTTAAAGTTGATAACTTGGTGAATCATGAGGGCCTTCTGAAGATGTTAGAGGATATTGGACCTTAGGGCTCCTGTAAGGCCTTATACCGCTTGAAAAATGGGAACATTCCGTTATCGCTGACCATCAGGAATCCAAACACTTATTACTGTAAGGAAGTTCCCGAGCGGGATCGTGTGCAACCAGGTTAGGGGTGTCTGAGGAGGCTCACTGGCTTCCCTTGGGATACGAGTTCGTTATGCGGTCTAGTTGGATCCCGGGAACCGAGCTCCTCCAGCCTTCCCACATGGAAGCTCAGAAGAACGGATGTTAAGCTAAAGTTTGTGATCGCGGGCCCTTATATCCGCATGCTCTCGGATCCGCACGTATTTCATTAGA
>CALJEO010000037.1 GCA_938073845.1 uncultured archaeon | reverse complement strand
AGCCTTTGCTCGAATCGAGGTTAGCTTCCCTCGTTAAGACATTCTCCCTACGCCTCGAGACCTTTGAGCCGGAGCTCAGGGTTGAGGTAAGCCCCAAGGGGCTTGAGGTAGGGAGGCCCTTCTCGCTCAGAATATCCTTAGTGAACCCGGGAGGTCTCGATATCAACGCATCTCTGAGGGTCCCCTTGAAGGGCCTCAAGCTCCTCTCAGTGACCTATCAAACCAGAGGGGAGTTCAAGCGAGTGGGGGAGGATCTGATCTGGATGATGGAGCTACCGGCTCAAGGGGCCGCACACTCCCAACTCGTTCTAATCCCAAAGGACGAGGGGGAGCTCATCTTGAGCTTGAGGCTCCTCTACTCAGTTGGCGGCCCCGGCTACGAGAAGGTCAGCGAGCTGCGCCTTGAGATAACGAGGGGGGCCGAGAGCTCCACCAAAGCCATAGTATCTCAGAGCGGAGGTGAGTCTGGATCGAGCGACTCAGGAAGCTCTGATACCGCTAATGAGGGATTAGGGGATAAAGCTGGCTCAGATGTGGGAGCAAATTGGAGCTCTCTTAGGGTGGGAGGCTCGGGTAGCGACGCCAGTAGGGCATCGAAGATCTCCTCAATCGATAACTCGCTGAGGGATAGCGCTACCCTACTCCTAGCGATCCTGGTGCTCGCCACACTCCTGGCTGCAGCGCTTTATAGGAGGTTAGCCCCTTAGCGGGTGGTGTCTGGCATGTGCAGGCTGCTGCTCCTGGTAGGCTCAGATACCGTTACCTCCAGCCACCTGCTGGAGGCCCTATCGAGGGCAAGCGAGTGCGATCCCTACCTGGCTGAGCTCAGGGGTGAGGGGAGGTGCGGGAGCCACGATGATGGATGGGGCTATGCTCTGATAGGCTACAGGAAGGGAAGGGCATTTTCGAGGCACTACAGGTCATGCTTTCCCATTTTCGAGGACGAGGAGCTGGATCACCTGAGATCCCTGGTCAGGGAGCTGGACTTCCTCCTCCTCATAGCCCACTCCAGGAAGGTATCCAAGGGAGGGGTTGAGTTGAGGAACACTCACCCCTTCCACTACTCTCACCTCGGCTTCGATTTCTGGATGGCCCACAACGGAACCGTCGATGATAGGATGATCGCTGAGGAGAGGGGATGGAATTACGATGAGGGTCTCTCAGACACCTACTACTTGGGTAGGTACATCTACGAGTCCCTAATCGAGCTCCCAATGGACTCAGCCCTCAGGAGGGCCTCGAACTTCGTTAAGGAGGGGAGCGCCATGAACACCGTATCACTGGCTAGCAAGGTCTCTGGGATCACTGCAGCCGCCACCTGCCTCTACCGCGCGGGGCACGAGTACTACAGGCTACTCGAGTTCAGGGAGGGGGACCATGTGGGAGTGGCATCCTCGACCCTCGCGCTTTACGCTGACCTGAGCTTCAGTGAGCTGCCCAACGGAAGAGCCCTCATCCTCAGGGTGGATGCTGGGGGAACCATCAGTAGGGAGTTGCTGGAGATCTGATCTCCCTGAGGGACCCTGAGAACCGATCGTGATAAGGTTAAATCTAAGCTCCTCAGAGGTATGGTTATGGCTACCCTGGTCGCTCCCCTGGGCCTCTCTCCCCCGGTGGTCACGGAGTTCGTCCAGTGGTTGATGCTGAACGGCGCCGATCTGAGGAGGGTTGTCCTCATGGCGACCAGGGAGAAGGATGTGCTGGCCGGAGCGAAGCTGGTGGAGGTCGCGTTAAGGTCCAGATATCCCTCGCTCGAGGTGAGCGAGGTCTTGCTCGATTACCAGGACGTGGACGATCAGGATAAGGCATTCGACTTCCTGGAGAGGGTGATAGAGGTCCTGGAACCTCTCAGGGCTGCTGGTAAAACTTACCTGCTCATATCCGGTGGGAGGAAGGTTATGAGCGTATCCCTAGCTCTGGTCAGCCAGTTCCTCCCCGGAGAGGTCTATCACGTGGTCATGAGGGACATCAAGGTAATTAACCTGAAACTGGAGCAGCTAAGGGCCAAGATAGAGGAGCTTTATGAATCGGAAGATCCCCTCTCCTACTACAGGGCCAATGAGGACCTTGAGGAGCTCATGTTCCCGGCGCTCAGCGAATATGAAGTGATAAGGCTCCCCACGATCCCATACCCGGATCACGTGCTCTCAGAGGTCAAGAGGGCCCTCGAGGGAGCGAAGAAGGGGGAGCTTGAGTTCAACATGGCGGTCCTCCTCTCCATGACGGGACTCGTTCAGATAGCTGAGGGTAGGACGGTGGCTACTGAGATGGGGAGGAGGGTCCTTAGGATCCTGGAGAGGCTGGTCTAAGCGTTGCGTGGGCCTCTCTCTTGATAGGTCCGGGGGTCATCAGTGGAGTGCCCCATCGATCTCAGCAGGCTGCTCATGATGACCCTTCCCTAAGTCCCAGCCGGGGAGCGCACCGGATTCAGCGGTTCAGGGGACTCTCTTAACCAGGGAGACCTCCTCCCTCTCGACCCTGGAGTTCCCGTTCAGATCGACCCACTTGACGATCGCGAAGGAAACATCGGGGTTCTCCTTAAGGTAGATTAGGGCAGCCTCCGTCCCGAACCTGTGGGTCCCCATCACGTAAACCCTCCCCTCCCAGCGGACTATTAGCCCGTAGTCAACACTCCCCCAGGAGCTCCTGTAGGTCGTGCCGTTCACCCAGACTCTGTCCCTGTTGAAGGAGATCCAAGGAACCATAGCGCGTGGATTCGATTTAGGACCTCCGACGACGATATCAGCCTCCTCCGAGATCTCCACGTTCCCGAAGACCCTCCTCACTGCCTCTACATCCACACCCCTCGCGTTGAAGCGTCCGGAGGGCCTCAGCCACTCCCTCACCGAGCCCTCGGCCTTCTTACCGATCAAGGAGTAGCCGGTGCCATCGTCCCCCCAAGGTGCTTCAGCCCAGTAGAAGAAGCCACTTATCCTAACAGCCTCCTCCCTCAGGAAGAGCCTCCAGAGGATATCTTGCTCATCCTCATCCCTCTCCATCCTCGTCTTCCAGTCCCAGGGTCTCAAACCAGCCCCTTTAGCACTTCTGTAACCTATCTCAGTGAACACGATGGGCTTCCCATATATCGTGAGCAGGGGAGCTATCCTGCTCTCATGCAAGATCCCCCAGGTTCCGTTGATGGGGTAGTATGCATCAACCCCTATGAAGTCGAGGAGGTCCCAGAAGGATGTGGCCTCGGAGTTGAAGTTAGCCGAGTAGCTGAGCTTCCCCGAGTAAATCTTCCTGATCTCCCCTATTATATCTCTCCACTCATCCCTCTTATCTAGTGAGCTTAACTCAGTGCCTATGATCAAGCAGTCAACCTTTAGCTCCTCGCTGAGGGAGGCGTAGTGCCTCAGGTAACTCGAATAGCTTCTGAACCAATCAACAACATTGGAAGGGGCTATTTCACCGCTCCAACCTCCCTCTACGATCAACCCGATCCTCAGGAAGACCTTGAACTTGAGCCCCTTAGCTGATGTTATCGCTCTCCTGAGATCCCCATCACTGGGGGTGGCATCGAAGACCTCAACGCGGCTGGACTCAGGGGAGGGGGCCCTAAGGTAGACGGTGAGGAGCAGGCTATCGAAGCCCATCTCCCCGAGCCTCCTCAACGTGCTCAGGTACCAGCTCTCGTTGAGCCTCCCCCAGAGGACGATGTTGGCCCCCTTTAAATACTCGGATACCTTAGGAGGTTCCGAGAAGGCGTAGAAAACGGAGCTATCCTCGGCATAGTCCTCCTGTATCGCGTATGCGTCGCACTTGCCGTAGAGGTAGGTGAGGGCATCGTAACCAAGGATCCTGTTCTCATGCGCACTACCCGCTGATGTGGAGGTCAGGCACCAGAGCTTTACTCCTGATCTCGAGGCATAGGAGAGCATAGACTTGAAGTGATCAATATACTCCTCATTCTTCTCACCGAACCCGTATATGGCGTGCTCCACCATCACTGAGACTCCCCTCAGGTCCAGCTGAACACCTGCTACCTCTTCGAACACGTCCTCTGGGAACCAGAAGTTCATGGCCACCTTCAAACCGTTCCTCCTCACGCATTCCATCGCCTTAAGCTGGTGAATCCTAGCTGCCTCCCTGCTGCCCAGCATCGGCTCAAGGTAGTCGAAGCCGAAGTCATCCAGGAGTATCCCGCTAACCCCCATCTCGGCCCAGGCCCTTACGTAGGAGCAAACTCTCTCTATAGGTTGCATTGCATCTACGTATCCGTAGAACTCCGCTTTAGAGAGCTTCACAATCCTCCTCGTTGCTTCATGCTCCTCGTGGCTCGGGTCGACTAGGTCATCTCCCAGGATGACGATATCGTACTTGTTGAAGAGCTCTGAGGCCTCCCTCAAGCTCGAGCTCCCGTTGAAGATGCTGGGATAACCGTAGTATATCAGGAGCTTCTTAACCCCCTGATCCCCCGGAGCGCATTGAAGCGGCAGCAGGAGGAGCAGGAGCAGGAGGAGGTAGGCTACCCTCATAAGGGTCCCCCGGCCGATGTGTAGATTAGGACGGTCGTGGGCATGCCAAATATTAACGTTTATAACATAACATAAGATATATGGGGACCTCTGTGTATGCCCTCACGGATGAGGATGTTGAGAGATACTCGAGGCAGGTGGTGCTTCAGGACATAGGGTTGGAGGGTCAGGAGAGACTGAAGAGGGCCAGAGTAGCCATCCTAGGGATGGGGGGTCTTGGGACACCAGCGGCCCTCCTGTTGGCCAGGATGGGATTAGGTTACCTCAGGATAGTGGATAGAGACCTCGTCTCCTTAACTGACCTGCACAGGCAGTTGCTCTACGATCCTAGCGATGTTGGGCTTCCGAAGGTGGAGGCAGCTAGGAACTCGCTGAGGAGGATCAACCCGGAGATTGAGGTGGATGCCGTGGCCGCTCCGATCATGAGGGGGAACGTTGAGGAGCTGATTGAAGGTGTTGATATCGTCCTGGACGGGTTAGATAATATGAGGACACGCTACATAGTGAACAGGGCCATCTTAAGGATGGGAAAGCCCTACATATTCTCAGCGGCTGTGGAGATGTTCGGAGTGGTGAGCACGATAGTTCCGGGGGAGACCGCTTGCCTCGAGTGCTTCTACCCCGGGCTAGAGGATGAGCTGCTCCCCAAGTGTGCCCAAGTTGGCGTACATCCCAGCGTTACCTCTATAGTGGCCTCCATCTCGGTGGCTGAGGCCGTTAGAATGATAGTGAAGGGAGAGCCGGCCCTGAAGGGGAAGCTCCTCTTCATAGACCTGAGGAACATGGAGTTCAGTAAGATAGATATCAGGAGGAACGAGTCCTGCCCAGCATGCTCCCTCGAGGGCGATGCAGCTGAGCTGCCCAGGGTTGAGGTGGGTTGTGCCAGGGATGGTAAGAACGTGTACTTCGTTAATGAGATGAGAAGCCTTGACCTTGACTTGATCAGGGAGAAAATCCTGAGAAAGGGATGGAAGGTACTGAGGATCAGCGATCACTCCCTCATGTTCGAGGTGGACAGCAACTACTCCGGAACCGTGATGAGGGGCGGCTCAATTGTGGTGGAGGTTGGTAGAGCCGACCTATCGACCGAGAGGAGGGTGAGGGAGATACTGGATCTCTTATCGTGAAGGAGAGTCTGGGCAATTAGGTCAACGGCTTAAAGGACCGCAACCCCTCGGATGATACAGCTCCAATCATGGGCGCTATGATCGCTCTATACTCAGCTGAGCTGGATCTAAGTAGGGGTTTATGAAATGCGGTCTCCCACCACCATAAACGGCTAGAAAATCCCTTATCTCCTCTATATCACTGTCCGTGAGCCAGGGATACCTAACCGTTCTGAAGATCGTGTAAGGTAGATCAGCAGCTACTCTCACGGATCTGATGAGCCTCTCGGGCTCATACCTCCTCCTAACTATGAGCTCGTACTTCTCCCTGTTCAGGGGAGGGGCCTTTATGTCCAAGGCGAACCCGTCCACCCGATCTGCTATGAGCTCCATGACCTCCGGGAGGAACCCGTTCGTATCCACCCTTATCGGGATATCCCTGATGCTCCTTATGAGTTCTATCAGATCCAAGAGTTTCTTTCCATGAACCGTTGGCTCACCACCGCTTATCACCACCAAATCCACTAGGAAGTTGTTCTCGAGCTCCCAGATGAGGTCCTCTATCGGTAAGTTCGGAACTTCCCCCCTCGCGAGCTCCCTATTGTGGCAGGAGATACAATCCAGATTGCAGTGAGGCAGGTATATGCTGAGCGACAGGCTACCGGGATGATCCAACGATGAGGTGAGTATGGACGCTACCTGTATCATCAGAGGTCCCTCATTGAGGACTCCAATCCAATGAGAACAGCCCTTTTGACCCAATCTGCCCTCCTTGAATCCTGCCAAACGTTCTCATCGCCGTCATAGATCCCCCTCTCAGGATCCCTCTCCCTCACTCTCCTCGCGATGGGCCTGAAGTAGCCCACCACCCTGGAGTAGATCGTGGTGTCATCGCTCCCGCAGCTGGGGCAGCTGACATGCTCTCCCACGAACCTACCCCTGCAGGAGTTGCATACCGTGAGGGTGGGCGTTATCGTCATATACTTCACCGGGTAGTTTGAGAAGATCCTCCTCACAAGCTTCTTCTTGACATCAACACCAATCTTCTCCCC
>CALJEO010000036.1 GCA_938073845.1 uncultured archaeon | reverse complement strand
AGTTTTTATTTTTCCTAAAAGGGTGAGTTATAAAAACTATTTTAAATTGATCTACCGGTGGATCCTCCTTCTAAAGTTTTTATTCTCCAGAACTAAGGGGTATGTCTGACCCCATGGGGGCCCGTAGCTCAGAATGGAAGAGCACCCGGCTTTTAACCGGGGGGTCGCGGGTTCAAATCCCGCCGGGCCCGCTTCATGTAGCACATGAAGGAGGAGTTTATGAGGGGATAGCGAGGGACCTTAGTTGAGTGATATGGGAGAACTCCTCGAGAGGGCGAAGGAGCTAAAAGCCAAGGGAGATTTCAAAAAATCCTTAATCATCCTCAGGAGGATACTGAGGCTCTCATTCAATGCTGTCCTCTCCGAGTTGGGGATAGATACTCCTCAAGATAGCTTACTATCCCTCTACTACCTCATCCCAATTGAGATGCGGCCCTTCATCGGAGAACGCGAATTGGAACACTTCGAGCAGGGTTATAGACTTGCATTGGACACGGAATGTCCCTTGGATCCCAGATTTCTAGAAGCGAGTCTCGATATGGCAGAGAAGGTGGTTTTTTGGAAAAATTCCATACTTAAGAAGGGCTGAGGCTTTGTGACGTTCACTCGAACCTGAGGGCCTTCGCCGGCTCAAGCTTCGCGGCCTGGCGTGCTGGTGGTAATGCCCCGAGCAGTGTTATCAGCAAGGTCACGCCCGCTATCGTAAGAGCGTACTCTAATGGTAGGACCGGTGTCACGGACAGACCGATGCCCTGACCCTGCGCCGCAGTTCCTCGCGTGCCCCTCATACCCCCTGCTCCCATGGGAAAGCTACCCCCGCTCATCAGAGTCGATATCAGCTCAGATAGCACCATGGCGCCCAGGTAGCCGACAGCGATCCCTGAGACTATCGCTATGGTACTCATGATAAGCCCTTCGAAGATGAAGGATAGCATTATCTCCCTCTGAAATACCCCCATGGCTCTCATAACCCCTATTATCCTCGTCCTCTCAGTTACCGTGGTGTACATCGCGTTCATTATCCCTACCGAAGCGACTACTATAGTCATCGCTGCTATCGATCCTAAGGCCAGCACCGATATGTTCACTATGCTATCCAAAGCCCTCTGAAGATCTCTCATCGCTATAGGATAAGCCGAATCCCCGTACTCGTCCCTCAACTCGTTTAACACGTGATCTATGTTGCTCACATCATCCACTATGATGAGCAGAGTGGGATAGTCCCTCCTATTGTAGAAGCCCTGGTAAATCCTCATCGCGTAGTCCAGGGGTGCGAGTATGGAGCTATCAACGTCAGCCATCAAGGAGGTACCGTAAGGCGCTGCTATCCCATAGATGGTCCCCCTAACGCTCGATCCCTGACTGAACGCCCCCAACGATATCCTAACGTTCAACCCTATTGTATCCCTCACATCGCTCAATTGGATCTGATCGGCGATCTTGCTCCCTAATATGATCGCCTGCTCCGCTTGATTCACTGGCCAGTCACCGAACTCCAACCTTAAGTCTGGAAAGATCTCCTCAACGTAGTTAACATCGAACCCTACCATGCTTGCTCTAATGTTCTGACCCATCACGTTAAGCTCGCCGAATATCCTGATCATGGGCATGACCGTTTCAACATTATTCATTACGCTTATCTTCGATAGGTCAGAGTCTGTGAAGGATACCTCGCGGGGTATGAGGTAAATCACCCTCAGGCTGCCACCCTTTATTATCTTCTGTATGACCGTCCCGTAGCCAGCAGCGTACGAAGTCACTGCAGTTAGCGTCAGTACTCCCAAGAAAATACCTAGAAATGTGAGATAAGTCCTCCTTCTCCTGCTCCTCAGGGCCTTAAGGGAGAACTTCATTATGTCAAGCAACCTCAACTTGCGGTACCTCCCTCCTCCTGAAGATCACCCTACCTGCTACTAACCCGATCACCAGGCCCGCCACGAGCCAGACGATCAGGTAAGCCAGGTTCATCGTAGGGCCAGTGATCCTCCCAACACTGATATTTCTGAACGTGAAGTTGCTGGGAGGACCTGTGGCGTTCACTCCTGCTCCTGAGACGATCAGATCTCTCCTATCCTCCTCCCAGTTCCCTGGAGAAGCTAAGTAGCCTACAGCCACTCCCAACTTTCCAGGCACCCTCGGCGCCTCGCAGGAGAGCGTGAAGCCGGTACTCTCCCCGCTCTTCAGATCGCCTACGTAGGTGGATGTGCCCACGCATGCGCCAGAGTATATCGTTACGTTCACGAACTTCGCGTCCCTGTCGCCTACATTAGCTATGTTCCCGAAAACCCTCAGTCTCCCTGAGCTGTAAGTAGCGGTGGCGCTGGATATAACCACCTTAGCCTCCTGAATCCTTCCCAAGCTTAACTGAGTGCTCTCCTGCCTCTCAACATCAACTCCGTTATCGAACTCCCTGTACGTGAACTGGAGGTTTATGGAGTAGGAGGATTGGCCCTCCGAAGGGAGCACTTCTAGAGTGATGTTCCTCCCCTCCCCGGGCATCAGGTCCCCTAGATAGAAGAGACTCGATCCAAGTACTGATACGGTCTGCGACGATACCTGAAGCTTCGTCCTCCTAGCTGTCTCATCTCCCATGTTCTCTACCGTTATCATGATGCCCACTGGAATCCCTCCGTAAACGAAGCTGGTGTTCGAGGACACCACGATGCTGGGCTTATTCTCCGTGACTTCCGTCCTGAAGATCGGTACATTGAACACCTGAGATATCGAGTAATACCTGCCCCCGCTCCTGTACTGTACGGTGACGGATATCCTGTCGTACTTCCTCCCGGTTCCCCTCTCAACGAAAGTCCCTATCTCGAATAGCGTGGATGAGTTCGGTTTCAGGATGACCTGACCTCCCGGGTTGGGATTCAGGAGCCTTATGAAGGAGGAGGATAGCACTATGGAGGATATCTGGACGTCCTCGGGACCTCCGTTCACTAACTTAAGCGTCAGAACTGATGTGTCTCCTTCTATCGCTCCTCCCTTAAGGTAAACATAGACTGGTGATGGCTCCCTGATCTCCAGCTTGAATGTAAGGATCTCGTAGCCCCTGTCCACTATGTAGTTGTCAGCATCGTATATCCTGTAGCTCACGTTCAACTTGAACTCATAGAGCCCCGCGGGTGTGGTTGATGGGACCTCCACAGGGAATGAGAGCTGAAAAGATTCTCCGTCTGAAAACCTCGTCTTGGTGAGTTGCAGTGACGGAGATATCCTCTCCACACTCTCACCATTAGCTCCCCTCAGGGGCTTTGGAACCTCCAGGACCG
>CALJEO010000035.1 GCA_938073845.1 uncultured archaeon | reverse complement strand
CGATGTGAACCCGATAGGCTTTGGGATAGTGGCTCTCACGGTTAGGATCACGGCTCCTGAGAAGGATGGAGTAACGGATGAGATCTCAAGCCTACTAGAGGGATTGGAAGGGGTGAGCAGTGTAGAGCTCTATATGGTGAGCAGGGTGGGCTGATTGCCTAAGAACCTCCCGCTTACACATTTAATATATGAGGTGTTGAAGGAGAGGACTCAGATAGATGACCAGGAGCTTTATGAGATACTCTCATCTAAGGTACAGGACCTCTCGCTCTCGGAGGTGGAGAAGGCCCTGTTGAAGCTGGAAGTGATGGGTAAAATAGTCACATCCAGCAGTGGGAAGAAGGGAGGGCTCCTGATAGAGTTAGCGACTGAGAGTAATTACATAACACCCGATGAGGAGTAGCTAGAACCAAGACTCTAACCCGCCGCCTGCAAAAGTTCTATAGGCTTCCTCTATTTCCAATATGACTTTCCTGACTCTCTCCTCGGAGAACTCATGTTCTTCGACCATGAACTTGAGGAGCTCGTTGCTTCTCGGCTTACTGAGAGCTGTCTCATAGTTATCGCTCTTAGGTGGGTTCAGGAAGAACTCGTAAATGGATAACGGATCGAACTCGAAATCCCAGGGAACCTTGGAGAAGAGATCCTCAGGCCCATACCTCTTCACTAATTCGAGGGCTCTCCTGACCCCTATCCCCTTAACGCCCCCCAGGTTGTAGTCCGTACCCACCAGGATGCCTATCATTATGAGCTGTTCCCTGGTTATCCCGTTGCTCCTCAGCAAATCCTCGAGTTCTATCAGCTCGGGGTTCACGTCGACGTAAGCATCCTTCCCGGGGAGTTTCCTCCTTCCCGTTATCGCGAGGTTCCTGACCAGCCTAGGGGCGCCGAAGAGTAAGGAATCGTAGTCCTGGGAGGCAGCGGCCCAAACATCTCCCTTCGAGGCCATGTAGGCAGCTTGAGCCTCTCCCTCGCTGGGAGCCTGCACCACGGGGAGTCCCATCAATCTCAGTATGGTCTTGCAATCCTCTACCATCTCCTCAGTTAAGTTCAGGGCTGCTTGAGCGTACTTCCTAGCTTCCTCGATATCCCCTTCCTCCAGAGCCTCCTTCCACTTGACCTCAGCCTCCTCCCTAGCCCTCGCTCTCTCCTCAATTGCTCTGGACTTGAAGACGGGCTTCTCACCATCGAAGACGTAAATGGGTATTATGCCCTCCTTGAGCAGGTTGGCCGTCCTATAGAACATTCCGGAGTGTACACTGGTTATCTCACCCCTGCTTGTCATAAGGGGAGTACCGTCCGGCTGCCTTACCTTAGCTAGGAACTGATACATGGCGTTAAATGCATCAAGCGCTATCTTCCTCCCCGAGAGGTCCGAGAGCTTGAGCTCAACCCTCCTCTCTATGAGCTCACCTATCTTAACCCCCATCTGAGGTCACTTAATGGTGGGGTGTTCCGATTAAAAGCGGAACCCGCTGCAGGGAGAGGATGATAGCGCTAGTGGGTCCCTATTACCCAGCCTTGGGTGGCGTCCAGGTTTACATGACCTACTTAGCCAGGGAGCTGCTCTCCATGGGGGAGGATGTCACCGTAATCAGCTACAGGGGAGCGAGGAGCAGGTGGGGCGAGAGGGTACTTGAGGTCCCCAATCTCAGTTCAAAGGGGTTCAGGGGGTTGAGCTTTGCGCTGGGCTCATCCGTGGTCCTTAGCAGGGAGGGACCAAGCATAGCCATCTGTCATTACGCAGCGACCTCAGGCTTAGCTGGGTTCCTATCAAGTATATTCGGAGTCAGTTACGTGGTGGTCTTCCACGGGAGCGACCTGAGGTTCCCCAGGCTGGCCAGGGTAGCCGCCTCCAGGGCCTCCGCTCTCGTAGCCGTGAGCAGCTGGGTCAAGGGGGTGCTGGAGGGGATGGGCCTGAGGGTGGACTCTGTCATACCGGGGGGGATAGATGGAGAGCTCTTCTCCTCCCTTCCACCTAAGGAGAAGCTTAAGAATGATTTAGGACTTAAGGGTAACTTAGTGCTCTCCGTAGGATCCCTGAACTACGCCAAGGGCTTCGATATAATCCCAAGGATAGCTAAGCTGGTGAACGAGAGGGTGGACGCCACGTTCCTGGTGGTGGGGGACGGACCCGAGGAGAAGGTCCTGAGGGAGCTAGCGGCTAAGCTGGGAGTTAGCGATAAGGTCCTGCTACTCGGTAGGAAGAGCTACGAGGAGACAGCCAGGTACTACGGCGCAGCGGATCTATTGTTACATCCGGCGAGGTACGAGGGATACGGTCTGACTGCCCTGGAATCGCTAGCAGCGGGTACGCCCGTGATAGCGAGCGATACCGGTGGGCTGAGGGACGCTGTCTTAAACGGTATCGATGGCTTCCTGCTCCCCAGGGATGAAGGGATAATGGCCGAGGGAGTGATCCAGCTACTGACAGATGGTGCGCTCAGGGAGGAGATGGGGAGGAGGGGAAGGGAGAGGGCATTGAGGAGGACCTGGAGGAGTGTGGCTGAGGAGTATATGGAGCTGATCACGAGGGTGATCCCATGAGATACAAACAGGTGATAGTGGTCAGGAAGGACCTGAACATGAGCTGCGGCAAGCTCGCTGTCCAGGTGGCCCATGCCTCCTTAGAGGCTGCGGAGAGTGTTAGGAGTAAATACCCGGATATCTACATGGAGTGGAGGAACGAAGGGGCTAAGAAGGTCGTTCTTCAAGTGGAGAACGAGGAGAAACTCATGAAGATCTACAGGGAAGCCTCGGAGAGGGGACTGGTAGCTGTTCTCATAAGGGACGCTGGTCTCACTGAGCTGGAGCCGGGGACGGCGACGGCAGTCGGTATAGGACCACAGGAGTCCGAGAGGGTGGATGAGATCACCGGGAGGTTACCGTTGCTGAGATGAGGGTCCCTCAGATAGACCGCGAACTTGGGATGCTCACATATATGAACGAATCCAAGCCCCTGAGGGGGAGACTAAGGGAGAAGCTGAGTGACTTCATAGTGGATGAGGTGCTATCCGGTAGGAGGGCCTCCAGAGTGTTCCTGGGGATTGAGAAGCTTGGGGTGGGAGGACCTTTCCACCTCCTCGTCCTCTTCAAGTACAGGAAGGTGGATGAGAGGGAGCTCATCTCAATGGTCTCAAGGAAATTGGGAGGGAAGGTGGGATTCGCCGGAATGAAGGACGCTAGATCGTTGAGCTTCCAGTTCTTATCAACTACTAAGATAAGGGAGAGGGAGTTGAGGATCCCCGGAGCCGTCCTGAGGTACGTCGGGAGGTGGGATTGGGTTAGCCTGGGGTCCAATGAAGGGAACCACTTCACGGTAGTGGTTAGGGGAGTCAAGGGGATCGGGCCGATGGATAGGTTTCCGAACTTCTTCTCCTACCAGAGGTTCGGCGTCAGGAGACCCTACAATCATGAGATAGGGAGGGCCTTAGTCCTGAGGGAGATCGAGGAGGCTTCGTGTATGATTGCGAAGCAGGGGTACAGGGTAGAGGGAGCTAGGAGTCTCAAACAGCTGTCTGAACTCATAGGTTCGGACCTCATGAGGTTCTACGTCCACTCATACCAGTCCTACCTGTTCAACCTGCTCCTTTCCAGGAGGCTGGAGCGGGGGCTCTCATTGGAGAAGGGGGACTTCGTCATTAAGGGGAATGGGGAGATCTCAACTTACCCCGAGGAGGGCGAGCTTCTGCTTCCGGTTCCCGGGGCCTTCACTAGAGCTAAGGAAGGGTGGTTGAGTGGGGAGCTGAACGCTCTCATGAGGGAGGAAGGTGTCGCGAGGGAGATGTTCCTATTCAGGGAGCTCCCGGAGGTGAGCGCACTCGGTGACCTCAGGAGGGCCGTATGCGAGGTCAAGCCCGTCAGGGTCATGGAGGGAACTGACTTCGTGACACTCTCCTTCTCCCTGGAGTCTGGATCATATGCCACTTCTTACCTGAGGGAGCTGATCAAACCTGAGGACCCCTTAGGTCAGGGCTTCCTCTGATCAGAGGGCTATCATTAGGTGGAGCTGCGTTTTAGGGTCCCTGAGGTGCTTAACGATCCCTCTGGGTATATCTCGGGAGGATGCCTCGGCCCTAATAGCGAGGGTCCTTTCATCCACGTAAGTTGACTTCCTCACCACAGCATCTCTGGGATGAGTAAGCCTCAGCTCCCCGCTCCCCCGAGCGGTGAACTTGAACTCGAGGTCCATGACTGCGATCGCTATTAGGATCTCACCTCCCTCAATCAGGTGCCTCCTAACGGCTT
This sequence comes from uncultured archaeon, assembly GCA_938073845.1. Taxonomy (GTDB): domain Archaea; phylum Korarchaeota; class Korarchaeia; order Korarchaeales; family Korarchaeaceae; genus Korarchaeum. The sequence continues at coordinate 2,524 of CALJEO010000035.1, read as the reverse complement.
CGCTTAGGTCCTTAACTGACTTATTGGCTCTGACCCCTATGACACAATCCGCTCTTCGACTTATCTCCTCATCCTTGGTCACCTGCATCGTGGTCCTGTGCGTGGCCCTCACGTTGGGGTGGCCGTAAGCTAATATCTCCTCAATCATCGTAACCACCGATGGATCCGCACCGCAGGTTGGTCGAGCGTCTAGTGAGGATGGGGATTATAAAGACCGAGAAGGTCAGGAGGTCAGCGGAGAGGGTGAGAAGGGATCTCTTCGTACCGAAAAAGTACAGGAAGATGGCATATGAGGATATACCACTCCCCATAGGTGAGGATCAAACGATAAGCGCCCCTCACATGGTCTTCATGATGAACGAGCTGCTGGATCTGGAGGTGGGGCAGCTCGTCCTAGAAGTGGGTTCCGGGAGCGGGTACCATGCCGCAACGATAGCTGAGATAGTGGCTCCCAGCGATGTCCCCGTATCCAGTTGGGGGACGGTGATAACGGTGGAGATAAACCCCAGGCTAGCTACACTGGCTTATAACAACCTCAGAGTAGCTGGCTACTCATCCAGGGTCCACGTGGTTAACTACGATGGGAGCTCAGGTCTCCCCCTGAGGGATAAGGTGGACAGGATACTGGTTACCGCAGCTGCCCCTGAGGTCCCCCCTCCCCTGATAGACCTCCTCAAGGAGGAGGGAAGGATCGTGATCCCGGTGGGTAGCCCCGGCTTCTGGGGACAGGACCTACTGTTAGTCGAGAGGTCCGGGGGGAGGGTGCTTAAGAGGAAGGTAACGGAGGTGGCTTTCGTACCGCTCAGGGGGAAGTACGGATGGAGCTGATATACAGGGGGGCTGAGGCTGAGCTCTATAGGGCCGAGTTCATGGGGATGCCTGTGGTGGTGAAGAGGAGGGTGAGCAAGGGATACAGGGCGAGGGAGTTGGACAGGCTCCTCAGGATATCTAGGACCAGGAAGGAGGCTAGGCTCATGAGAAGAGCTAGGTTAGGAGGGGTTCCGGTGCCGGCTGTGATTGACGTCTGGGAGGACTCAATAATGATGGAGTTCGTTCCGGGGATGAGGATGGCTGACTCGATAGATGAGGATAGTATGCTAGCCTTCGGGATCGCCTCCTGCAGGCTTCACAACTCCAACATAGCACACAACGACCTCACCCCTTACAACGCCCTGGTCACGGAGAGCGGGGGCATATGCCTCCTCGACTTCGGGCTCGCTGAGTACACTCACGACGTGGAGAGCTATGCGGTTGATCTCTACGTCTTGAAGAGGTCCTTAAAATCGATAACGGAGGACTGGAATCCCTTATGGAAATCCTTCCTCAAGGGTTACTCCATCTGCGAGATGGCGGAACGCGTAATAAGAAGGCTTGAGCAGGTCGAGGCCAGGGGTAGGTATAAGTGATGCTTTACTTCGTCTCCTCTAACGCCCATAAGTATGAGGAGTTCAGGAGGATGCTCTCCGGAGTAGCTGACTTGGGGTTCGTGGAGGCTGAGTACCTGGAACCCCAAGCGGAGGACCTCGAGGAGGTGGTCGTGACCTCAGCTAAGTGGCTCTCACCCTACATCAGGGGACCCTTCTTCATAGAGGACTCCGGGTTATTCATAGATAGCTTAGGAGGCTTTCCAGGACCTTATTCCTCCTACGTTTTCAAGAGAATAGGAAATTCAGGGATATTAAAGCTAATGGAAGGCTTTAAGAATAGGGAAGCTATCTTCGTCTCCGCGATAGCTTTGAGCTTCCAGGGGAGGATCGAGGTGTTCAAGGGAGAGGTCAGGGGGGAGATAGCGGAGAGGGCGAGGGGAGGGGGGTGGGGATTCGATCCCATCTTCATCCCATACGGTTCGGGAGGCCTGACATACGGGGAGCTCGGGGAGAGGAAGGACCTCTTCTCCCACAGGGGGCTCTCGTGTAAAAAGCTCAGGGAGTTCTTGGAGGAGAGATGGGAGTAGGACTCGCGATGTTCCATAGGTCCGTCATGCAGATCTAGGTGCGGCGCCCAAGGATCTCTGGGAGATCTTGGGTACGCGGAACGCAGCTTGAGGGACTCATCCTCACTGGCATATATCCCCGCCCGAGGGCTGCCCGCGCTTCCCATAACGGTTAAAAATGGGGACTACACCCTACAGTTAGGTGCGTAAATATGGCCAGGATGCACAGCAGGAAGCGGGGTAAATCGGAATCGAAGAGGCCTCCTAGAACAACCCCGCTGGACTGGGTACCGTTGAAAAGGGAAGAGGTGGAGGAGCTGGTCGTCAAGCTTGGAAGGAGAGGCGTCCCCCCGAGCCAGATAGGGATCATACTCAGGGATGAGTACGGTGTTCCCCTAGTGAAGAGGGTCGTGGGCAGGAAGGTGACTGAGATACTTGAGGAGAACGGCGTGGCCCCTAAGGTACCCGAGGATCTTATGGCACTCATAAACAAGGCTTACAGGATAAGGAAGCACTTGGAAGAGCATAGGAAGGATCTACACGCTAAGAGAGGACTTATACTTACGGAATCTAAGATAGGTAGACTCGTAA
>CALJEO010000034.1 GCA_938073845.1 uncultured archaeon | reverse complement strand
GCCCCTCCTCAAGGTGATGGCCTCAACCACTACGGACTCTGGGAGCATATTCACCACTCTCTTGAGGGTTCCCGATCTCATCAGAGCATCCGCTGCTCTCCTATAAATGAGACCCGCATCTATTGAGGGTTTCACATGTTTGTTGACGTGATATCTATACCTCTCCTCGGGACGCTCATCCTCCAAGGAGATCGAGAGCAGATATGCTGAGATCACAGCCGTATGAATTCCGCCGCCGTTGGACGGGACGACCATGCCCGCTGAGTCGCCCACCAGGAAGACGCCTTCTCTGGCTATCGTGTCAGCCATACCACCCACGGGGACGAGCCTACCCCTCAGGTTCCTCAGCTCTGACTTAGCTCCTATCCTAGATAGGAAATCCCTGATCGATCTGAGGGCATCTAGGCTATCATACATGCTCATCCTCATCCCAAGACCCACGTTAGCGCGGGACTCGCCCCTCGGGATGATCCAGGCGTAGGCGCCTGGCGCCACACTCTCATCGAAGAGGAGCCTCATCTCCTCAGGGTCATCCAAATCCAGGGGAACCTCGAATGGGAAGGCTATTGAGACATCATCGCAATCCATACTATGCCCTCCGATCATAGAGGAGATCCTGCTCGGAAAGCCGTCCGCCCCTACGACGTACTTAGCCGCGTACTCTCCCCTATCGGTAAGGACCCTGTAGGCCCCGTTCTCCAGCTTCAGGGAGAGGAAGCTCTCCCTGAACAGCACGCGAGCACCCCCATCTTCTGCCTGCCTGAGCCTCTCCCTGAGGAGGTCCCCCCTCCTTATCGAGTAACCGATGTAACGTGTCCTGATGGTCCTCCCGAATAGCTCTATGCGGATGCTGGAGAGCTTGTGCACTATGAAGGGGCTCACAAACTCGAAGTACTTGGAGCCCAGGTCGTTTCGGAGCTCTAGGGAAATGGGATCAGGAACGTACTCTCCGCAGATAGTCCCTGGACGGGGGCTCCTCTCAATCGTGAGGACCCTATAGCCCCTCTCCGAGAGGAAGAAGGTGGCCGCTACCCCAGCGGGCCCGGCGCCCACAACAGCTACATCGTACAACTCATCCCACCGAACTTCTACGACTTATCTTATCCAAGAAGGGTTCGTAGGTCCTCCAGTACAGCTCAGATGATTCAAGTTTCCTTACATCCCTCCTGTACTTCATGGAGGGACCTACCTTTCCGGGGCCGTATCTCCTCTCGTACTCCTCGAAGCTCATCGAGTGCTCCCTCAGCACCTTGTCCCTGTAGATATCGGACAGCACGTTGTAAGTGCAGAACGGTATCATCCTTCCGTCAGGGGAGAAGTAGTGAATATCGCACCTCAGGACCCTCTGAACGTCGTAGTTGTAGAGATCCATGAAGTGCATCATCCCCAGGAATAGGGACTTGTAGTGGAACTCGCCCAGAGCCTCATAGTCCCTTCTCAAGAATATGTTCCTTATTATCTTGATCAGGTCGACTCCTGGTGGCTGCTTCTCCTTCTCTATGAAGCTGGGCAATTTGTATACGACTTTGAGTAGCGTTATTAGTCTGTTGGCCCCCTCAATTATCTCCCTAGCCTTCTCCGAGAGGAAGTCATGGAGGCCCTCAACGTCCACGAAGTCCGTTATGGGTATGAACCTCTTGAGCTCCTTCCTACCGTTCATCCCATCGAAAACTGGAAAGATGTATGTAGCCATTCCGCAAGCGGGGTGATTTGTGAGCATCAGCTTAGGCTTTCCAGTCATTGCTTCTATGAACTGACTTATCGGAACGGTGAAGGGAACTGGATACCAAGCATCCCTACTTATCTGACCATCTGTCTGCTCCTCCATCCTCTTTATGACATCGGGTATGGTTATCCTGTACCTCTCCCTCTGATCCTTGGGCATCCTGCCCGTCAGGGAGACAGGCTGGAAGTTGACTCCCCTGATGACATCCATGTTATAGGCGGCGAACCTGACTATATCACCTACCTCCCCATCATTGAGCCCCTTTATCACAGTGGGAACGAGCACAATGCTCGTCATGGATGACTTCCTAGCTATGTCCAGTATGTAGGGCATCTCCCAGTGGGTCTTGGGGTTCGCTATTGGGGTGACCCCGTCGAAGCTCAGGTACATCGTGTTGACCCCTGCCTCCCTCAGCTCCTTCATCAGCCAGGGCTTCTTCAGGAAGGATATCCCCTCCGTGTTGAGTTGAATGTGTGTGACCCCCTTCCTCTTGAGCAGCCTCACTATGTCCACTATATCTTCCCTGAGCAGTGGTTCCCCTCCCGTTATCTGTATGGCGTTGCCATGGGCGGGCCTCTCCCTTAGCATCAGGTCCACCATTTCATCTATCTCCTCCAGCGTGGGCTCGTAAACGTAACCCGCTTTCTCAGCGAAGAAGAAGCAGTACCAGCAGTCCATATCGCACCTGTTGGTGACCACCAGGTTTGCCAGGGCGGTGGTGTTCCAGTGAGCCTCGCATATACCGCAGGAGAATGGACAGGGAGCGCTCAATCTCGTATGGGGTGGGTATATGCCTCTTCCCCTCACCTCGAACCTCATGGCCTTTCTGAAGAGCTCAGAATCTCCCCAGTAAACGTCCTCGAATTCCCCATGATCGGGACAAACCGTCCTTATGTGAATGGCCCCGTCCCTCTCGAGGATGATGGCTGGGAGCAGCCTGTAGCATTCGGGACAGACGGAGGATGTGTGCCTGACTAACCTCTCCCCCTCCCTGAGTTGAGGCCTCGGGCCGCTGACCCCTATCCTCCTCCCCCCGACCTCGAATGACCTGGGCTTAAGTACCTCGATCGCCACTTCGGCACCCAGAGCACCACCGTAAAGTTATTAATAAATATTACTGCATTGCGGGGGGATGGAAAATTAAGGAAAATGAAAACTGCATTTTAATGATATATAAGATAGTTTCACTATTGTTATCTCATGAATATGAAACTATTAAATCCAGAGTGGGGGATATATTGAACGAATACCTTCGGGACTGCCTTAGGGAGGAAGAGTCACTTGAGAAGTTCTCCTCCCTCATCTCCGATCTAGTAGCATACGTTGGGTCAAGAAGGAATGCTGAGGGATTCCTCACATCACTGAGGGAGAGGATCCTCGAGGGGAGGGAGCTGAGGGAAGTGGCTACCGTGATCTTCAGGGAGCTATGCGATCCCGAGCTAGCGAGCATAGCCAAGGGATGGAGGGACGACATGGAGCCCGCGGTTAGGATGGCCTATCTGAAATGCCTCCTAAAGCTATTTGAGAGTGGAGGCATTGGGATTGAGGAGCTCTCCCCATTTGCGGAGGACCCATCCCCTAGGATCAGGATTGCCTTAGCCTCAGCGCTCTCGCTGCATACCAATAGGAGTGAAGTGAGGTCCCTCCTACTGAGGATGCTGGGAAGGGAGAGAAGGAGCGAGGTGAGGAACGCGATAATGGAGGCCCTCTCATCCCACAAAACCTGATTTCCACTGTAGTATTTCACAAGCTCCTTGAATGACATTCTCATTATCCAGCATCGGTGGCAATGCCCGGGGGAAACATTTTTGTTGAGAGGTTACGCAATCACACGGTGATGGCTTGGTGAGGGTCACCTTTCTGGGTCACTCCGCCTTCCTGCTGGAGGGGAGCAAAAGGATCCTCATAGATCCCTGGATAGAGGGCAATCCCCAATCCCCTATCAAGCTAGAGGAGTGCAAGGGCGCTGAAGTTTATTTGATCACTCATGATCATGGTGATCATGGACTGAACGATGCGATTAAGCTCTCGAAACTACACGGGGGCACCATCGTCTCAATATATGAGATAGCTGAAAAGGCGAGGATGGAGGGGGCGAGCTCCCTCGGAGCGAACATAGGTAGCTTCTTCGATGTCAACGGTGTGAAGATAGTCCTCACTAAGGCTCTGCACAGCAGCGGCACAGGAGCCCCAGTCGGGGCGGTGATAGGGCTTGATGGAAGGAGGGTGTATCATGCGGGGGACACTGGGGTCTTCTACGATATGAGGATAATAGGGGAGCTCTACAGACCCGACCTCGCCCTACTCCCGATCGGGGGGCACTACGTGATGGGCCCACTCGAAGCGAGCCTTGCAATAGAGCTACTTGGAGTGAGCAAGGTCATACCGATGCATTACCGGACCTTCCCGGTGCTTAAGGGTGAGCCCGATGAGCTGAGAAGGCTCGTGGAGAGCAAGGGACTGAAGACGGAGATAATAGTGCTTAAACCAGGAGAGAGTTATGAGATCTGATATAAAACCGAGGGAAGTTCAGATAATAGCTGAGCTTTATGATGTAGCAGAGAGGGAGGTCTTAGATTCCCCGGAGCTCATGAGGAAGTTCCTACTAGAGGTAGCTGCCAGTTCCCAGGAGGACGCGTTGCACGTGCATGTGCATGAGTTCGATCCCTATGGTCTAAGCGGTTTTCTAATGACTGAGGGAGGTTACATAGCCATACACACGTGGCCCGAGCATTGCTATGCTACCGTGAACATCGTGAGCTTCTCGGATACTGACTGGCCTTGGAGGACCTATAAGGTGATCGCGAGCCTCCTCAGACCGAAACAGCAGAGCGCTGTAGAGGTCAAGAGTGGCTTGGATTTCTAACTAACTGAGTTCAGCTTCCCTGAAGATACCTGCCCTCCCTATCTCCTTTTCCACCCTGCCTATCAGGTAATTCGATCTGAAATCAACTACTTCCACTAGGTAGAGGCCCCCCGGCCTGACGTCCTTCAGGGCCACAGGCTTGTATGAGTTCGTCCTCCCTTGAGCCCCCTTCCTTCCCACCTCTGAAACTAGGACCTCAAGCTCCCTGCCCAAATACCTCTCGTTGATCCTTTCCTTCACCCTCTCGATGAGCTCACTTAGGACCCTGCTTCTCCTCGATACCACCCCGTCCGGAAGCCTCCTCATCTTAGACGCGGGCGTGCCCGGCCTGGGACCGAACTTGCTCAGGTTCACGATATCCGGCTCCAACCTCTCGATCAACCTCAGGGTGCTCTCGAAGTCCTCCTCACTTTCTGTTGGGAACCCCACTATCACGTCAGTGCTGATGGTCACCTCACCCAGTTCCTTTCTCGCTAAATCCACGATCGATAGGAACTGTTCTACCGTATAATTTCTTCCCATTTCCCTTAAGACCTCGTTGGATCCGCTCTGAACCGGTAGATGGAGGAACTTGTAGATCTTCGCGCATTTTAGGGAGTCCACTAGGGCTTCAGCTATGGGCAAGGCTGAGCTGGGTGTCATCATGCCGATCCTCACTCTGAACTCGCCCGGTATAGCGTTCAGCTCCCTCAGCAAGTTCGCTAGATTATCTCCAGTATCCCTACCGTAAGCTGCAGTGTCCTCAGCCGTGAGCCAGATCTCCACAGCCCCTCTCATGAGCAGGTGCTCGGTCAGCCTCATTATACTGCTCCTGGGAAAGCTGGTAAGTCTCCCCCTAGCGAGCCTCGTTATGCAGTATGTACAGGCCCCGAGGCAGCCCTCCGCTATCGGTACGATACCTATCAGTCCCAAGGGATCCCTGAGGTATGAGGACTTGTTCAAGAACTCTGATCCCAAAAACTCCGCTTTTCTACCTTCTAAAGCCGCTGAGACAGCATCCATCACCTTATCGATGGACCTGGGCGACAGGAATACCTTGGAGAACCTCCTGAGGAGCTCCGTCTGGGACCTCGCCATGCATCCCGCTACAACGAGGGGGGCGTATTTGGAGAGTTCCCTCGCTCTGTGAATCATCTTTTGCTCCGTTGGGGTTTTGACGTTGCAAGTGTTGAGTATTATGACGTCCGCTTCAGAGGGATCCTCCACCCTCTCGAAACCGGCCTTCCTCAGGATCTCCTCCATTATCTGTGAATCCGACCTGTTCATGGAGCAGCCATGAGTTTCGATGAGGAACCTCACCCATCATTTACCTCCTTCCTCTGATTCAACGGTGACGCCATCTATGCTTGCCACGTTCCCACCGTAGTACTTGATGAGTTCAGTTATATCGTCCTCGTCCAGATCGTTTCCTTCCACGACCAGCTTCAGTCTCTCTATGTTCGTATCGTAGTCCCTAACCTCTATCTCAACCTTCCTGACCCCTTCGAGCCTTGATATGGCATCAGCCACCTCTATTATGTCTGGCTCGTGCGTTTTCACGACGTCAAGCACTAACTTCTTCACGAACGTCCTTTTATCCCTCTTGCTGTTCGAAGAGAATCCCAAACCTAACACTCGCTGGGTCCTCCCTCGTTCAGACCCGAAGCCCCAGAATATAAGCTTTTCCCGCACCTCAGCTCGAGGAACAACCTGGCCATCACCTTATTCACAGTTTTCCTCTTTCCTCCCCTTATCCTAATTAATTTTATCTTATTTTCATATCCCCTGGGAACTTCCAGGTATTTAGAGAACGTGACGAATATCTTTATCCCTCTATTCACGCAGTAATCGAGCAACTCTCTCAGATCCCTATACTTCCCTCTCACAGCGCTTCTAGGCTGCCAGACAGCCCCATATCCCAAATAGTTCAACCTCCTCTGTATTGAGAAGTAGAAGTCTCTAGGAACTGTCCTATCGAAGAAGAAAAGTGTCCTATACCTCTTCCGCACCGGTCTCATCCCTCAAGACTCTCCTGACTCTGATTATGTTCACCCCCAGCTTCCTCAGGGCCTCCTCGATCCTCTCCCTGTCCTCACCCCTCAGCCCCTTGTTATCTATTATGGCGTGACCCACGGGCTCGCTGCTCCTGGTCACGGCCTGCCTCACCATCTCCTCGTCAACCCACTCGGCATCCAACTTCCTCGCCGCATGCCCTATAGCGAACTCAGTGAACAGCTCCACCTTCGTGAAATGCTCGTTGACGTGCGGCCCTCCGAAGGCCACAGCGGGTATGAACTTCCCATCCCTCCACGACTCTATTGCTTCAAGAACAGAATCAGAAGCCGCTCTCAGCCCATCTTCATCGTTCCAAGCCCTCTCATCACACCCTATCTCGAGAAAGGCTGTGGGCAGATCTAACGTAGGTCCATGGTGCGTCGGTTCGAAGCCTACCCAGTAACCTATCCCCTCAGCCCTCCTGCTGGCTGCGATCAGGTACTCCTTCATGAGGGAGGGGATCGCTACGGAGAGCTTGAAGTGATCTCCACCGTACTTGGCCCTTCCGAAGTTTCCAGGAACGTGTGCTGTGAATATTGGATGATCAGGTGTTCCGCTATGTCTAGAGAGGACTATTAGGTAATCGAATTCCACAGGAGGCTCTCTGATGTAGAGGATCTCCCTATCCAGCTCCAGAAGCTCACACTTCTTATCCGATAGTGTGAACTCCTCGCCAGCTATATCCCTTATTCTCCTAGCCATTCCGGAGCCGGCAGGATCCCTCTTGGAGTAGGCGAGGGCGATCCTTCTGCTCATCATAGGGCATGTCGATCTCCTTTTTATAAAGTAGGACCAAGGGTCGAATGTGAACACCCACAGGACCTTAGCCCTGCTGCTCTCTCCCGTCACCATAGGGCTAGTAGCTGTGCTAACTCTAGGCCTATCTGAGAGAAATCCGTTGAGTATTTTGATCTCCTTGGTATTTATAGTTACAATACCAGTGGTTAATGTGATCAGGAAGCATCTGAGGGGGGAGATGGATATATTGGTACCTGAGAGGTCAGTGAGGGGGAAGTTCTTCGCTCAGGCATCCGTTTCCTACCTAATAGGATTTATCTTACTGAGACTGATTAGTAGTAAAGCGCTCTCACTTCTCTCCCTCACTTACCTCTTCGTCAGCCTAGCTCTGATGGCGATAAACGAGAGGGCCACTAAGATCAGCGTGCATATGGCGGGAATAACGGGACCAGCGACCTTCCTGATCTACTTCGGAAGTGGTGTGGGCTACGCGATAACCCTGCTGATACCCCTGCTGGCATGGTCGAGGTGGAGATCCGGTTCCCACACGCTCGGGCAAGTCATACTAGGATCACTTATCTCCTTCCTGATAACAATCAGCACGTGCCACCTCTCTCGGGTCCTTGAAGGCAGAGGAGAGCTTCTCCCTTGAGATCCTCAGATAGTCCGGGTCGCTGGAGTGAACCTCCAAGGTGATCGTACCTTTGTACATGCTCCTCATGAGCTCCACCGCTACTTCCCGCCAAGGGATCCTCCCAGCCCCTATTGGCATGTGCAGGTCAGAGTTCATGTCGTTATCGTGAGCATGCAGGTGCATCACCTCCCTCCCGCACTTCCTCAAGTAGGACCTGAGCTTCTCGATGCCCCCGTTCATCATTGCATGCCCTATGTCGAGCGCCATGAGCAGCCCCTCGACGCTGTCCAGGAGGTACCTCATGTCCGGAGGGGACCTGAATGCCCCTTGGTCCACGTTCTCCACTAGGACCTGGACACCTAGCTCCCTACCCTGCTTGACCAGCTCCTTAAACCCCATCACGTTCAGCTCCCTCGCCTTACCCTTCACAGCAGCTAACCATCCGGGCGTGAAGGGATGGAAAGTCGCGAATGAGGATTCCAGCTCTCTCGCGACCTTCAGTATCTTAGTAGCTGCCCTCATTGCACCGGACCTGACATCCTCATAGGGATGAGCTATCTCAAGGTAATAGGGGGAATGCACCACTAAGAAGGCATCATGCGACTCTATCTCGTCTTTGAGGTCATTAATCCTAATCTCTATGGA
>CALJEO010000033.1 GCA_938073845.1 uncultured archaeon | reverse complement strand
CTACAGCATATTCCTCCGCTCCCCTTCAATCCCGGCATATCGTGAGCTCCCTCAGATGGGATGAGGTCCCAGATTACGGCGAGATTAACTTCCTCCAATCTAGCCATTACTGTGGATCTTTTCAACCGTTTCCCCATCCCTCACTTCCCTTCATTCATCATATCTCCCGATCCTCAAGAGTGGCCCTTCCTTGGGAGATAGTTACGCTAATCGGTGATATGGGTAGCCCTCAACAGCCCTGTCGGACAACACGCCCTTTATCAGCACGTCGATGACCTTACCGACCTCGATCCCTTCCTCAGAGAGCAACCTGATCGTGGGGCCACCCTCGAGGGGATAGGCATACCAACGCTTCCCCACCTTGGGCGCTACCACAGCCCTAACCACTTTACCCACAAGCTCCTCCTTCCTCCTTCTATTCAGTTGAATCGCGAGCCTCACTATCCTCCTGGAACCCCCATCCACCTTGACATCAAAGCCCCAGAAAGCCGTTCCCGGGAGGGGCTTGAACCTGTAAACTGTTATCTTCTCAGCACCAATGCGGAACATCCTCCTCATGAGATTCACCGTTCTACTCACAGTGACCTCGCTCTGCCCGGGCAGGCTGTGTATGAAGTAAACGTAAGGTCTCAGACCATGCTTCTTAAGGAGCTTAACGGCTCTGATCGAATCATGAGGTCCACACGGCCTTCCTATCATCTTCGCATGCTCAGAATCACCTGTCTCCACACCAACGTGTATGGGGGTACCGCTCAGATACCTCCCCAGGATGCTCGCGGTGTCCTCATTCACTAGGCAAGGTTTGACGTTCTCCACCTCAAAGAAGAAGCCATGTTTGATCGATAACTCCTTCACCTTCGATAGAAGTGACTCTATAGCCTCCAGATTGGGTCCTGGATCCACCGGATTCTTAGGAGGTCCAGATAGGAGGTCCCTCCCATATTCCAGGAAATCAGCACCGCTCAGGACGATCCTCCTTACCCCCGCTTCAGCTAACCCCTCTATCTCCTCCACCAAGCTTCCCTCGTCCCTCGACTTCGGGAGACCGTAGAGCAGGGGGATGGAGCAGTAGCCGCAGCCCGGGGGTATGCCCTGGGGACACTTAAGAGCTGGCCTACTAGAGTAGCAGGAGGAGCAGGTCTCACAGAGGCTCTCCTTCACCAGGATCTTCGGCCTGTTGAAGTTCGAACAGCTTCTAACGACCTCAACGTAGACTCTGGAGCACTTATAGTGGGGGATCGTCCTGTAGAACCTCACAGCGTTCACAGAAGGCTTGAACCTCAGGAACTCCTCCCTGGAGAGGTACCTGAGCTCGCTTGTGGTCCCATCCGGAAATAAGAGGTTCGGGATCCCCCTAGTATCTGATTTGTTACCGATCCATCCTTTGAGGAGAAGCTCTAATGAGAGCTCACCCTCACCCCAGACCCCGAGGTCGAAGCCGAGCCTCCTAACCACGCCCGGATCCGAGGTTATGGGTCCTCCGAGGATCCTCAAGCCCCTCAGTAACCTAGAGGCCCTGCTGACGGAGGCCTCATCCATGCTCATCGCACTGACCAATGAAACTCCTTTGAAAAGTTTCCCGGACTTTAAGAAATCCTCTATCCTCATTAACCTATATTCTAGGTTAAATTTTTCCAAAATACCAGCTATTAACCTAGGACCGGCGCCTATCACGTCGAGCGATGAGAGCCTCCTCCCACTACCTGAGGCGAGCGCATCCAATATTAGGAACATCGGGAAATCCTCACAATGGGAGATAAAAGGCTGTCTAATACCCTTGAGCTCATGGAGGATCTCATGCTATTACCTGACAGGAGGAGGAAGATTTCTGAAATGAAGGGTGAGCTGATAAGAAGTCTCGATGCACTGAGTGGCGAGGATATTGTCTGCGTCGGCGATAGGGTGACCAGGGAAATCCTGAATGCAGGTTTGAGGCCTAGGATCGTCGTCATAGATCTGAAGGAAAAGAGGGAGGTGAATCCATCGACGGCTTATCTCTTAGACGGTTTCCTCCTACTGACCGCTAGGAACCCTCCGGGCAGGTTGACCAGGGAGGCCTGGGCCAAGTTCGCCAGGGCAGTGGAGCTCTGCTCAAATGTGAGCGTAGCCCTGCTGATAGAGGGGGAGGAGGACCTCCTCGGTTTCCCAGCTATGATACTCTCTCCCCCTGGATGGATCTTCGTTTACGGGCAGCCGGACGTTGGCATGGTCATGGTGAGGGTGACTGAGAACGCTAGGAAGGAGGCCCTGGAGCTCCTGGAGGATGCATTTGCTCCGGCTATCCCCGATCCTTAGAGTGCCTCCTGATTATAACGAAGGGATGATCCTGAGGGTACTCCTCGTACTCCGCACCTGAGAGCAAAGCCCTTCCCGTCGCTAAGAGCTCATCATTCCTGTCAACAACGATGACCTCGCTCCTCGGCCTTATGCCCGGATCAGCCACCTCCGCGAACTTCACGAATACAGTGGTACCTCTGGCCACGGTCTCGACGAAGGGCTCTCTCACGACCACCCTGCCTACGGGATAGGGTAGGTGCCTCAGGAGTAAGGAAGCGCCCTCCAGCGTGGGGACGAAGGCCCCATCACTCGGCCTGAAATGTCCTATCGTGACCCCGGCTAGCCTGACTTCCCTCAAAGTTCCAGTGCTCCTGGACCTCCTTATGCTTACCTCATTGAACTGCGGGAAGGGGGTACCGAACTGGTAGGATAGCACAGCCGAGAGCA
>CALJEO010000032.1 GCA_938073845.1 uncultured archaeon | reverse complement strand
GGCTTTGGAACCTCCAGAACCGCTTCAAATGGGCTCAAGGTGTATTGAGTCCAGGTCTTATTCTCGGTCACGAATGCCCTCAGTGTGACCGTTAAGTAGACCAACCCTTCTCCTGCGTAAACTATGCTGGGCTGCTCCCTAGTCCCCCACCTGTAGTCCACGAGGATGAGACCCCAGAGCTTGGCATCCCCTTGGAAAAGGGGGACCAATAGGAGCAGCAGGAGGACCGTCAAAACCTTACGCCCTGACACTCGATATCACCTCCCCTTCGATGACACCATCCCTTATCCTCACGATCCTATCGCTCATCTCAGCCATAGCCTGATTGTGAGTTACCATCACCACGGTCCTGCCCTCCCTCACCAACCTCCTGAGTATCTCCATGACCTGCATGCCCGATGCTGAGTCCAGATTTCCGGTCGGTTCATCGGCCAGTATTATCGATGGATCGTTCGCTAGAGCCCTAGCTATAGCTATTCTCTGCTGCTCTCCTCCCGAGAGCTCAGAAGGCCTATGCTTTTCCCTGCCCCTAAGCCCCACGCTCTCCAGTAGCTCCATAACCCTCCTCCTCCTGTTGCCCCTGTACTCTCCTATGGCAAGAGCCAACTCAACGTTCTCAGCAGCGGTAAGCCAGGGAACCAAGTTGAAAGTTTGAAAGATGAACCCTATCGTCTTCCTCCTCAGCAAGGTCATCTGCTTATCCTTCAATGATTCCAAGTCCCTGCCGAGTATCTTCAGGCTTCCTGAGGTAGGCCTCGTCAGAAGACCCATTATGCTGAGGAGGGTTGTTTTTCCGCTACCAGAGGGACCCATTATTGCTAAGAACTCTCCTCTCCTCACATCCAGATTTATCCCTCTGAGAGCTTCCACATAGTTCCCCATAGCCCCATAGACCTTCCTAAGATTCCTCATCTCATAGACAAGCTCCGAACTCATGAGGATCGCGTTACTTATATCACTTTCTTAATAAACTTTACTAAGTTATGCGATGAGTTCACCGCAGCGCATGACCTAACTTCCTTAGATACCTAGCTAAACTGAGTCACGGTACTTACCGTAATTCCCTTATCAATTTAAAGAAGGTCACTACGAGATTGGTGAAGTCACTACCGAGGAGTTCCTCTATCCTTCCGATGAACTTCTCCTCGATAGCCCTCCTGTCAAACCCGTACCTATCCTCTATGATACCCAGATTGTAAGCGAACGCCCTCACCAAGAGCTCGTCCTCATCGCTCATTGGTCTAGAGGTTATTGCACCCCTCACTAGTTCGAAGCTCTCTAGGAAGGGTCTGCTACCCGAAAGGTCTAGCTCTGAAGCGTAGTATTCGGCCATATCATCGACCAACAAGGAGAGCTTCTCCGATGGTAGATACTCCCCCGCAAGCGAGAGGGTCCTAAGCGCCTCTGAGAGGGCCAGTAAGACCGTGCTCATCCGGTATCCCTGGGGGGAGCATTTATAAGAGTTGAGCAATCGGACCATCGGATCGCCTGAGGATAACGCTCCAGCGAAGGAGGTGGGTGATTGGTATCCATACCCAGGGGCTTCAGGGACTTCCCTCCACCAATCATGATACTCCGGAAGAAGATATTGGGGAAGATAGAGGATGTCTTCAAGCGATACGGCTTCGATCCCTTTGAGACACCGGCTCTAGAGTACTGGGAGACCGTGAAAGGAAAGTTGGGGGAAGAGGCGGAGGGCAGGCTCATGTTCATATTCCCGGATTTCTTCAGTAAGGAATGGTACACTCTCAGGTACGAGCTGACCTTCCCCCTGGCTAGGTACATCGCGATGCACCCCGATACCCCGCTGCCCTTCAAGAGGTACCACATAGGAAGGGTCTGGAGACACGAGGAGCCCCAGAGGGGAAGGTACAGGGAGTTCTGGCAGTGCGATGCTGATATAGTTGGGAGCCCTTATCCTGAGGCTGATGCTGAGGTAATCTCAGTCAACATAGATGTGATGAGAGCCTTCGACTTCGAGAACTTCACCGTGAGGATCAACGATAGGAGGCTCCTCACAGGCATATTCGAGGAGGAGCTAGGGATATCGAACCCCCTCCCGATATACAGGGCCATAGATAAGTTGGATAAAGTGGGGGAGGAGGGTGTGAGGGCTGAGCTATCCAGGTTGGGGCTCCATGGCCCCTTGGTGGGGAGGGTGATGGAGCTCATCTCGACCAGGGGAGATTTCAGTGAGCTCAGGCACTCCTACGAGGGTTTCGAAAATGAGAGGATCAAAGCCGCGTTGGGACACCTGGAGGAGATCTTCTCAATAATTTCGGATGACAGGTTAGTCCTAGATCTCTCTTTAGTGAGAGGATTGGAGTACTACACGGGTCCCGTTTTCGAGACAAGCGTCAGTGAGCCTAGGATCGGCTCACTCGCGGGCGGAGGTAGGTACGATAAACTCATAGCCCTCTACTCCGGGAGGGATACTCCGGCCACGGGCATCAGCATAGGTGTCGAGAGATTGATAGATGCTGGCCTGGAACTGGGTCTCTTCGACCTGATTGAGAGGAGCTACAACGAGGTATTCGTCGTCAGCGTTAGAAGGGAGAGCTGGAGGTATGCGTGGCGCGTCGCAAGCGCGCTGAGGAAAGGGGGTGTGAACGCATCCCTCGATCTGATGAGGAGGAGCCAGTCGAGCCAGAGGGAATATGCCAACAAGATCGGTGTGAAGGTGATAGCCTTCGTGGGCCCCTCCGAGGAGGAGACGGAAACCGTGACCCTATACTCCAAGGACATCAGGAAGACCGTCAGGATCTCCGAGGTGGTTTCCTCTGTGAGAGAGCTTCTCTCCTTATCCTGATCTCATAATCAGTTTCTATACTTAAGAACTCGTCCTCCAATTCATCCAGAGACTCCAAGAACCTTGGGAAGTTCCTCAGGCTCACTACAGCCACTCCCTCCTTGGACCTCGCGAGACCTACCTCGAGCCAAGATAGCAGGACGGGGATCAAGTGGGATCTGCCCTCCCTCCTCTCCAAGCCAGCTATCTTTCCGGACCTCATCACCTCATTGAAGGCCATCGCCCTACTTAAGTGTTCCTCTGCTGCTGATTCTATTTTGTTCGATCTCCTTTTCATGGACCACATCTTGCAGTCCATGAGGAGGATTACATTTTCGCCCACTCCTAAGACATCTATCTCATATCTCCTATTTCCTTGCTTGAATCTCAACCTCCCTAGGGCATCCATCCCATGTATCTGCA
>CALJEO010000031.1 GCA_938073845.1 uncultured archaeon | reverse complement strand
AAAATTGTGATGGGGTCGCATTGACTAGCTAGAGGAACTCCAGCTTCACAGCACCCTCCCTCTGGAGGCGGACCATCTCGCTGATCAGGTCGGGCAGCGGAATGGATGTGGCTTTTGAGAGCTCAATTAGATCTATTTCTGAATCGACGAGGTCCCTTATGGCTCCAGCGAGCTCGGGTATCCTCGCCTTACCCAGAGCCGAGGCGTCCATTACCCTCACCCTCACCGATACTTGGGCCTTAGGTGCTCCTGTCACGTTGATCATGTAATTCTCTAAGGCCAAGGCGGCTGAGACGATGAGTCCCACAACTAAGATACCGTTCAGAGCCTCTCTAGCAATGTAATCACTGAGCATCAACG
Organism: uncultured archaeon; assembly: GCA_938073845.1. GTDB lineage: Archaea > Korarchaeota > Korarchaeia > Korarchaeales > Korarchaeaceae > Korarchaeum. Next base: position 2,974 of record CALJEO010000031.1, on the reverse strand, counting down.
TCATCAAGTATATGAGGGAGAACACCGCTAAGGCTAGGAGCAGTGAGCTCAAGATCACCCTCTTCCTCCTCCTCGCTGAGAGCCCATCTAACTGTCTGAGTATCAGCTCCCTATAGTTCGCCTCGAGGGGAGTCGCATTAGAAACTTTACTGAAGAGAGCCCTAACCCTCGCTCTATCTCCTATCTCCAGTATCCTCTCCAGCTGCCTCAAGTTCACATCAGCACCCCTCTGCCTGAGCGTAACGGCTAGGGAGGCTAGGAGCCTATCGGCCTCGCTGCCGAGCGCTATCCTCAGGTAGCGGAGGAACTCCGAAGGATCATCGAGCACCTTAGCGAAGGGATCCTCACCCAGGTGGGGGGCTAAAAGACCCCTAACCAGCTCGAAGTAACCCTCACCCATGGATTCACAGGCTTCCCTAAATACCTCTCTGTAGGACAAGCGATCACCTCCCCAAAAGCAGGTCGGGCAGGAAGTCGACGCCTAACCTGATCGCCAACCGCCTGGCGAGGAGGGTATCTGAATCGATGCCCGGGGGGACCAATCTCAGGAGATCCAGATCCTCGCTCTCCACAGCATGAACATCGGGACCCAGGCTCAACATAGCTCTCAGGAGGTCCTCATCACCGAATGCCCTTAGGAGGGTCAAGTCCGTCATGGCTATCCTGTAGAGCCCCGCTATGTCCCTCAGCCTCCCCTCATCGTGCAATAGCTTCAGCGTCCTGTAGTCCACCACCAAGAGGCTCTTCCTCCTCCTCATTGCGAGGAGAGTTATCAGGAGAGGTATGCCGAGGGACATCGCGAAGGGCAAGGGGAGCCTCCTGATCTCGGGGGGTATCGTTATGTTAATCAGTGGCCTGGTGGTGATCGTAGCTGGAGGCATCGTGATAGTTGGCTTCGTGATGTTGGGTGTGGCGGTCTGAGTGATAGTGGGCTTCGTGATGTTGGGTGTGACGGTCTGAGTGATAGTTGGCGTGGCTGGGGGCGTGGCTGGAGGCGTGATGATAGGAGCGGGTCCAGGCGCCGCCGGGGGGATACAGCAGACCCTCTCTGGGAGCGATGCTGTGGCTAAGTGCAGCCCCGAGGCCAGGGACTGAAGTGGAACGGTTGAACCAGATACGCTGGGAGCTATCGTGAAGCTGGCGTTAGCGTAGTAGGTGGGAACACCTGCAACTAGGTCGTTGAAGTGGGCGGTCTCGTACTGCTCACCCGGTCCTAGGAGGACGTTGGGGTGCTCGCAGCCGAGCGCGGGTCCGGAAGGGGACCTCAGTACGCAGATCTCAGTCAGGTTGTAAACGAAGTTGGAAGCCTTGTTCCTGAAGAGAGCTTTCACTCTAGCTGTGCTTCCCTGTAACTCCTTCTGAACACTTATTTCAGCATTAGATACCCCCCCAAGCCCCCTCAATCTGGTCACGAGCGAAGCGTTGGCGTAGCTGAACTCGACGCTAGCTACCTCGGATACGCAGCCACTAGCTACTGAGAAGCTCCTGCTCCTACTCTCCCCTCTCCTCATATTCCCTATCTCCCATAACTCACCGAGCTTCCTTATCCTCACGTCGCGCACATCATCCCTAGCTGTTACTATGACCTCAACACCGCAGCTCAGGTTCCTCTCCCTGATCTCAAGCGGGACCCTCGCCTCAGAAACGGGGGCCTCGTACCTCCACCTCACGTAGCCCTGGGGAGCCAAGTAGGAGTAGCTCAGGGGCAACTCCTCTGGCTCGCTCGAGACGATGGGGTAATCCAGGTAGAAGGAGTAGCCGGGAGCATTCAAGTGGAGCTCCAAGTTAAATACTGGATCAGGGGAGTAGTTATAAACGGTTAGGAAGCCCCAGAGCCTGCTCACCACATAGGTACCGTCCGGGTGGAAGGTCACCCTTGAGAACTCGGTGATGTTTATGCTGAGGCCCCCCGGCGGGTCCAACCCGAGCATGAAGGCATCTAGCATGTTGTAATCGCCTGTGAAGGAGAAACCTAGCAGAATTTGTTTGGTCTCCCCGGCATCTATCCGGTTGAACCTCCACCAATGGACATCCCCTATGCTCCCGCTACTGTCGTAATCTCCGCTCATGGATGATATAGTGATGTTCGCGGGCTTAAGCCAGTAGACCAGCACGTTACGATGCCTGTGCTCATGGGCAGTCACCCTTATGATTGCTCCAGTTCCCTCAATCCCTATCGAAGCCGATAAGTTGATCCTCCTTAAAGGAGCGTTCGGACCGAATTCCGAGGTTCCGTTGAGCGTAGCCGTTGCGGTCACGAGTGAGTCCAGGTCTACGCCCTTTCCAGCAACATCCAGAGTCCCGCTGAAGTATCCGCTTGCGTTTGCAATGAGGCTGCCTAGGTAGATCCAGCCCTCCCCGTAGCTCTTGGGCAGAACAACGCCTCCTGTGCTTATGTTGTTCCCCACCAGGTCATCCCCCTTCGTTGAGTTCCTGACAAGGTATATCTCGACTAAAGCACCATCGAACGCGGGGGAGCCACCTCCGTCCTCTTTCCCTATGAATCCATCCAGGTATAGTTGATCACCCAGCAGGAGAGCTGAGGTTATGACCGGGTAATCCATCCCCTTATTCGGCTGCGTATAATAAATTTGGCCGTCGTTCAGCGTTACATCATCCCCATTCGTGTTTCCAGTGACGTCAAGGTCTATTCCTACCCTGGTGTTGTTGTATATGCTGTTCCTAGTGATGTTAGCTACTGAGGTATCGCTAACAATTACGCCGATGCCGTTGCCATGGATGATGTTGCCGCTTATCACTGCCCTCGTGTAGAGGGAGAGGACGCTCACCCCCCACCTCAGGTTCTCCCTGATCGTGTTGTTGAGCACGTAATTGACGCCGCTGGCTTGCTCCGGGACCCACACTACGAGCTCCAATCCAGCTCCCCCGTCTATCGTTGAGGTACTCCCGTCGTTCCCGTTCCCCTCTATCATGTTGTGCTTAACTATATTACCGTTAGTCTGCAGGCTGATAC
>CALJEO010000030.1 GCA_938073845.1 uncultured archaeon | reverse complement strand
CTACGAATTCTACGAGTCTCCTGAAGCTGTCCTCCCTCTCTGTAGACCAATTCCTTAGAATCTCAGTGGCTCTTTTAGCGATCTCATTTCTCCTCTCCTCCCTCTCGTCGACTATCCTCATCAGCTTGAAGCTGGCCTGGTATGGCCCGACCTTATCTATTGTCTCCATCGCAGCGATGAGAAGAGCTGTTCTAACCTTATCCAATCCCGAGTACAGCTCAACTATTCCTTTAGAACCCTCACCCTCCCTCCTCAGCTTTATGTTTATTCTACCAATTTTTCCCGTCCTTTGGAGCTCCTTAAGCTCCAGCTCCGGCCCTAGAAGGCCCTCCAGTTGCCCGAATATAGCGCCTACGACATCGCTTGTCTCCACAACTCCGTTGACGGAGACCTCGAGCTTAGCTATATATTTAGGATGGAAAGCATCCCTTTTTCCCTCCATCAAGTTAACCTCCCTCCCAGCATGCTGTCCGCCCGCCAACTAGTCCCCGGAGGTCATCGATCAGCCCACGCTTTCCTCCCTACCCCCGGGGTCATCGGGTGGCGGGCGGTAATCATACGACACTTGCCGCTAATATAATCTCTTCGGATACCGAGGTAGCTCTCGTTACGTGGGCCCCCATATCATAGAGGGGCCTTTCATGTGAACGGGTGAACCCACATCTCTTGGCCCTCTGGAGGAGGTTTTCACAAATATCCCTCGATCCTCCAGCCGCAATTCAGGCGCCCATTCGGGCTCAGTTTAACCCCACATACCAGGCGCTCATGATGCCTTAACTCAGCATTGGAGCGACATGGGGTTAATAAAACTTCATGCGATTGGAAGCATTCCTCCACTCCAACTTAGTAACGCTTATAGCCCTCACACACCGAGTGGGGCGGATGTGGTATGGGGACGGTCAGGGAGAGAGCGATCAAGAGAATAGCTTACAGGTTTGTGAAACAGTACCCAGACCTCTGGACGGAGGACTTCGAGCATAACAAGATGATGCTATCTCAGATAGCTGAGATAAAGTCAAAAACATACAGAAACCGTATAGCTGGGTACATAACTCGCCTGAAGGTCAGAGAGAGGCAGGGGACCCTTATATAGGCCGAAGAGGTCCTCTCTCACTTAGTTTTCATCGATTTCATCGATTTCAATGGAATAGTTTTTGAGTAGAGAGAGGAGCGAAGAAGAGGATGGTGAATGAACGCTTACTCCCTGCAACTGAAGGAGAGGATTCTGAGTAGGGATGCAAGGATCTCGGTAATAGGACAGGGTTACATAGGCCTTCCCGTAGCTCTCCTCCTCGCTAATTCCGGGTTTAAGGTGATTGGGTACGATTTGAACCCCGGGATAGTAGAGGAGCTCTCCAAGGGTAGGACTAGGATGGAGAGGGAGAGGGGGCTTAGGGAGCTCTTACTCAAGAACCTAGGATCCAATTACTTCCCGACGGGGGATCGAAGTGAGCTAATGGGATCTGATATAATAATAATAGCTGTTCCTACCCCACGGAAAAACGGGTCAGCGGATCTCAGCATGGTCCTGCAGGCGATCGATTTATCTAAATCCGCAATAAGTAGGGGCGGACTCGTGATAGTCGAGAGTACGCTCCCACCGAAGGCGTTCGAAGGTATTGTGTTAAGGAAGATAAGAGAAGCAGGTTTCAGATTGGGAGAGGACATCTTCGCCTCATACTGCCCTGAGAGAGCTATGCCCGGGAATCTACTGGAGGAGTTGATCAGGAACTATAGGATAATAGGTGCTGCGGACAATGGATCGGCAGAGCTATCGAAGATGCTGTACAGTTCATTCGTCGAGGGAGATATAGAGGTAACAGATCCTCTAACAGCGGAAATAGCGAAGTTGGTTGAGAATTCGTACAGGGACGTCAATATAGCATTCGCTAACGAGGTCGCGAGGATATGCGAGGCCTTGGGGGTGGATGTCAGAAGGGTCAGGGAGATCGTTAACAAGCACCCCTGGGTTAACATGCTGGTTCCCGGCATAGGGGTGGGGGGAAGTTGTCTCACTAAGGATCCTCTCTTCCTCTATTGGATCTCCAGAGAACACGGTTACTCCCCTGAACTCATAGGCTTGGCTAGGAGCATCAACGAGAGCATGACCCAGCGCTACGCGGACTTAGTAGATGAGTTCGTTAGAAGTAAGAGGCCCGATGGTAAGGGAAGGGTTTGCGTCCTCGGTGTGACCTATAAGGGGGATGTCCCCGATGCTAGGGAATCTCCCGCTGGCTACTTGATAGGGGAATTGATAAGGAGGGGGCATGAAGTCAGGGTATACGATCCGCTTGTGCGAGAGTCATTCGGGGCCCCTTTCTTCGATAAGCTTGAGGAGGCCGTAGAGGGGGCTGATGCCATAGTCATAGCCAGCGACCACAGTGAGTTCAGAAAGGTGAGTCTTAAAATGCTGAGAGATATTGCTGGAGAGGACCCCGTTCTCCTCTTAGATGGGAGACTAATTTTGGAATCTAGCGAGGTTGAGAGCTCTGGATTCGTTTACGCGTCCGTCGGTAACTTGCTCTCCCTCTGGAAGATCACCGGTGGGGCACTTCTTGAAAAATCTTTAATCCTTAATGAAATTATTTCATAAACTCCAATATAACACTAGATATGTGGGCAATTTTTATTCCTTTTATTCGACTTTTTGTTTCCAAAACATCCATAAGCATAGTATAGCACCCCACGTCCTCAACTACCACCTGGTTCGCCCCCAGGGCTCCAGCTACCGAGAGGACCCTCTGAACCCAGTTCGAGAACCTCTCCCTCTCCTCCCTATACATGAGCGTGAACCCGCAATCGCAGCGGAGCCACTCGGGAGGGTCCAACACCTTCACACCCCTGAGGCTCATGAGGAGGGTTTTGAGGGAGCTCTCGTCACTGCAGGAAGGTATCGGTAGCACTGAGAGGCCCCTATCCTTTTGGCTGTTTATCTTTAACCTCCCTGATCTTATAGAGTTTAGCATGTAGGATGTCAGATCAATGAAACCGAGATCCTTGTAGACCCTCGTGGTTAACGGACATCCTGAAACGACGGTCCTCGGGCTGATGTCTAGTATCATGTTCAGGAGCTTTTCTTTAGACTCGTTGGCGAGATCTCTCTCCCCTAAAGTGTAGAGCATAGCTCCTGAGCAGGGCTCATTTGGACCTATTGTGGTGAAGTTTTCCGAGATCTTCTCCAAGATCTTCATCACGTTCAAAGCTACTTCCGTAGCCCTGTGCATCCAGCATCCCGCGAACAGGAGGACATCGGCTCCCTCCTTCGGTTGGAAATCAGGAGGTAACCAGTTACCCTTTACCACATCACCTATCGGGCTACCTGACCTCCTGAAGGAATCTCTTATGCTGACGGTAACTAGGGGGACGTAACCCATATCTATGAAGGAGCTCCTAGCCCTCATCACCAGATCGAATGGGTTGAGGTTGACGGGACAGTAGTTGTTGCAGAGGCCGCAGTTAGCGCAGGTGAAGATATGCCTGAGAACGCTTTCAGTAAGCTCGATGCTACCCTTGGACAGCATGGATAGGACCTTCACTCTGGACCTCATGCCAGAGCTCTCGAGCCGATCCTCGGCATTGAATATGGGGCACGGTATGTTACAACCACCACAGCCTAAACACGCGGAGAGCTCAGAAGAGAGCTCAGGATCGAACTCTATCCCCAAGCAATCACCTCATACGAGTTTTCCAGGGTTCATTATCCCATTGGGATCCAGTGACTGCTTGATCGTTCTGAGTAAGCTGAGGTAACCCTCATCGAAGCTCTCGTCAATCTTGTAGATACCTACTCCAGTTCCAAAACCTATAGATGCGCCTAAAGAGGATACGCTCTCTATTAAGTTAGATGCAGCCTTATCCGTCCTCTCCACCTCCCTCTGATCCCTCGAGTTGTAGAGGAATATCGCGGTAACCCAACCCAGCGGCGGATCTATGACAGTCACCGAAGGTATTTTCATTCTAGAGCTAATTCTATCTATTTCTTGGACAATATCCCTGATTATATGTTTATATGATAGTGTACTAACCACTTTTATAGAAATTTTTTTCCTCTTTGCTATGTTGTAAATCCTCTCCCTCCTCTCCCAGACGCCATCGGTAACGCTCCCCTCCACCTCAGTGTGTTCTAACGCCATCTCAGACAATATCTCATTAACTCGGGAACTCCACCTCTCGACGCACTCAGAACTTCCGGAGATCTCTAAGAAGCCTATGGCCTCTACACCAGTGAAATCCCTATCCTCCATCAGCTCCTTGTAGTTGTGATAGACCTCGAAACCGGAGACCTCAATGCCAGCTCTCTCCATAGCATCCTGTATGATTAGGGAGTCGGAGACATCATTCAGCTCCATGTAGTAGGAGGCTCTCGACTCCGGGCGGTACCTGAGCTTCAACAGCGCGGATATCACTACACCCAGCACGCCCTCAGATCCTAGGATGAGCTCCATGATGTTCCTCTTGCTGGGAGGACCGGGCTGCTCCAGCGAGACCACTCTCCCATCAGGGAGCACAACCTCTAATCCCATCACATGAGCCCCCATAGGACCGTACTTCGCGGAGAGGGGGGAAGCTGAGTTTTCAGCGATAAGTCCACCTACCGTGGATAACCCTATCCCATCTGGATTTATCGGTAGGAACATGTCCTTGAATAGGCCGTTCACCTCCCTGACCCTAACACCGGCCTCCACCCTCACCAGACCCGCATCCTCATCCTTCTCGATGACCCTGTTCATTACCTGCATATCCAACACTATACCTCCTTTGACCGGGAGTGGGCCGCCCACAAGGGACGTTCCTGAACCTCTTGGGGTCACAGGTACGCCGTACTTGTTGGCGATCTCCAATATTATCGAGACATCCTCCACATTTCTGGGTCTAGCGACCGCATCAGGCACTAGCTCTATTCCAGAGGAGTCATAAGAGTATGAGTACCTATCCACCTCTTCCCTCAACAGCTGGGACCCTCTCAGGTATGAGGAGAGCTCCTCCAGCGCCTTATCCACATTAAACTCGCTCATGGTCTCAATGGTGCACTGATGGTGATAACTTTAATTTTATCCTTCTAGATGATATGGCACGATGCTGAGGCTCGGTCTTAGGGACTTACATGAGGAATTAGGAGCTAAGTTCTTCGAATTCGCAGGATGGGAAATGCCTATGAGGTATACTAACTCATTAGAAGAAGCCCTATCTGTCAGGAAAAATGCTGGTGTATTCGATGTCTCTCATATGGGGAGGTTGAAACTGGAGGGGACTGAGGCAACGAGGTTCCTGCAGATGGCCACATCGAATAACGTCGATGTGGATGTAGGCAGAAGCAGGTACACACTCACGCTGAACGAGGGGGGAGGTATAAAAGACGATAACGTAGCCTTCAGGCTTTCTAGGGATGAGTACCTATTCGTCGTCAATGCCTCCAATAGGGAGAAGATAATCGGCTGGTTCAAGGAGCTCACTGGGAAGTGGGGTCTCGATGTTAGGATAAGGGATATCACGTTTGATAGCTTTATGCTAGCAATTCAGGGTCCTAACGCCAGAGAAATATTTAATAATGTTACTAAAACTTCTCCTAATATAAAAAAATTTAATTTAACCAGGGTCATTTGGAAGGGGGAGGAGATCATCGTGAGCAGAACCGGTTACACTGGAGAGGACGGTTACGAGGTCATCCTGAATGAACGGGATTTGGCAGCAGATCTACTAACTTCCCTAGTTAGGGAGGGAGTCAAACCCTGTGGTTTAGTCGCCAGGGATATTCTGAGGCTGGAAGCAGGCCTCGTCCTTTACGGGAACGACATAAATGAGGATACGAGTCCCATTGAAGCGAGACTTGAGTTCGCGGTAGATCTGGGGAAGGAGTACTTCGTTGGGAAGGAAGCCATCCTCGGAGCCATGAGTAAGGCTAGGAGCGTCAGAGTAGGTTTACTGAGCGACACTAGGAGCGCCCCCAGGAGGGGTGAGGGAGTGTACGCGGAGGGGGAGAGGATAGGCTCAGTGACTAGCGGGACGTTCAGTCCAACTTTGGAGAGGGGCATAGGTATGGCATACGTACTGAGGGAGTACTCCGATTTGGGGAGGGAACTTCAGGTCGGGGAGGAAAGAAAACTGAGAGTGACCTTATCGAAGATGCCTTTCTATGATGAGAGTATTTACGGTTGGAGGAGAATTACCCCAACTTCCCCAGGACAACATGGCTGACCGTCTTAGCGAGTCTCCGTGTCTCAGCGATTCTCACGAGATCTCCCTCGTTGACCTCTAGGCAAGGTGGGAGGTGTGCGTGTATCTTACTGCGCCTCCTCTCATACCTCTTGTACTTCTTATTATAATACAGATACTCCACGAGGACGCTGACCGTTCTCGTCATCCTCGTGCTGACGACCCTACCCTCAAGAGTAGCGTTCCTCATGGATATGCCACCATGCCAAGGGCACTTATCGTCATCGCAACTACCCTTAGGAGGTATTACTCCACTCACTAATTCCTCTGAGATCTTCCTCATGCCCTCTTCACCCTCTCCTCCGGCCTTCCTACCAATCTATCCCCTAACACCATCACGGGGCTACCGTCATCGACCTTAAATAAAAAGAGTCTGGCACCCTTAGCTACGATGAGCCTCCTACCTTCCCTACCTATGATTAGGCAATTCCTCGTCTCAAGGAGGACTCTACCTTCAATACCCATCTCGTAGACATTTGGGGAGTAAATCACCTTCACCTCCAATCCGATGAGCTCATGAAATAATATGTTGCTCGCCTTCACCGTGCCTATATTTTCATACCCCTCTCCCTAAGGATGGTCAGTATCCTAGCCC
>CALJEO010000029.1 GCA_938073845.1 uncultured archaeon | reverse complement strand
AAGGGATGATTTTCAGTATCTCTTAACGCTTTATAGAGATGCTGTTAACGATCTAATAACATTTCCCGAAGACATATTGCGTAACATGTCAGCGATAGATTCGCTGCTATCGGAAGCGGAATCCAGGCTCAGTGGTAACCTATCGTACGATGATGCGGCGAGGGTAAGAGAGCTCCTGAACAGATCCAAGGAGCTCATCTCGATTAGCTCGAATGCTATAGCCGAGTCCTACAGGAGGAAGCTACTATTGGAGCTCTCGGAACTGAGGGAGGAGATCCTCCCGATCGCGAAGGTGGATGAGGGGACTTACCGCAACTTGAGCTCCGTGCTGGACAGAATTGAGGATGATGTGAGATCCATCTCCGCTGGTGACGCTCCTAAGAGGTACGGGGAGATCTCCCAGGAGATGGAGGGAGTTAGAGAGATCATCAGATCTAGGAAGGAGAGGATCTTGGCTGATACAGCAATACTGACGGTTGTCCTTTTGATCATAACACTCGTTTCCATCGTTTCCATGACAATGCTTATCTTGGGGAGATGGAGGAGGGCATTCAGAGGGGAGGTGTCCTAACGGGTGTGCGGTATAGCTGGGATCACTAGAAGGAGGGCAGGGGTCCTATCGGATCTACTGAAGGCTCTGAAGAACCTTGAGTACAGGGGTTATGATTCGGCAGGGGTCGCGATATCATTGGGCAGCAGGCTCCTCGTGAGGAAGGGCGTCGGAACGATAGATCAGGTGCTCGGGGGCGTATCACTAGAGGATGGTAGGATGGGGATAGGGCACACTAGATGGGCAACTCACGGCGGAGTGAGCGTGGAGAACGCTCATCCTCATACATCATGTGACGGGAGGATAGCTCTGGTCCATAACGGTACCTTGGATGGCTTCGAGAGGCTCAGAGAGGAACTGAGGGCCAGGGGTCACGTCTTCAAGTCAGATACGGACACTGAGGTGATAGTGCACCTGGTGGAGGAGGGCATTGAGGAGGGACTGGACCCGATCAGCTCACTGTCCCGAGCTCTAAGTGAGCTGGGAGGTAGTTATGCTGTAGCTATGATATCAGCCGACTCGGACTCCATATTCGTAGCTAGGTACAAGAGCCCCCTGGTCATAGGGATAGGGAATGGCGAGAATTACTGCGCTTCTGATGTAGCCGCTCTCCTCCACCTTACCAGGGAGTTCGTGTTCTTGGAGGACGGGGAGCTCGCTGAGATAAGCCCCGAAGGCATCAGGATCTGGAGGATGGTGGGAGGGAAACTCGAGAGCGTGAACAGGGGGGCTGAGAGGGTTGAATGGGTCCCGCAGCAGATGGAGAAAGGGGGCTACGAGCACTTCATGATGAAGGAGATATTCGAGCAACCCCACATATTGAGGAAGTTGGCTGAGACCGTGGAGTACTACGTGAAGTTCTCAGAGGGGTTAAGATCAGCTCTGAAGGATGGATGGCTGTCCATAGTGGCCGCAGGTACTTCCTTACACGCTGGGATGATAGGCAAGTACTACCTCTCGAGGGTCTCAGGGCTGAGGTCGGAGGTCGTGATAGCATCCGAGTTCCCGGAGTGGTCGCATCACCTAGGTAAGGGGGATGTTGTGCTTGCCGTAAGCCAGTCCGGGGAGACCGCTGATGTCTTAGAGGCAATTAGGATCGCCAGAGACAGGGGAGCTAGGGTTTTCTCGATAGTAAATGTCCCGGGAAGCACTCTAACTAGGCTCTCCGAGGATTACGTCTTCATACAGGCCGGCCCTGAGATAGGTGTAGCTGCTACGAAGACATTCACGGCTCAGGTAGCGGTCCTCTACATCATAGCTTCCCTCATGTCCGACTCCGATTCCGGAGTCAGGTTGATGAGAGACCTGGAGGTGGTCTCCGAGGAGATCCTCGGGAGCATGGAGGGGCTCAGTGAGGAAGCTAGAAACGTAGCTAAGTTGATTAGGATGAGCAAGCATGCTTTCTTCCTGGGAAGAGGGATAAACTATCCAACAGCTCTGGAAGGCGCTCTGAAGCTCAAGGAGATAAGCTACATTCACGCTGAGGGCTACGCAGCAGGCGAGTACAAGCACGGACCGCTCGCGCTCATAGAGGAGGGGGTTCCCGTGATAGCAGTGATCCCCACGGAGGAGGCCCTGGTGAACAAGATAATATACAACCTGATGGAGGTGAGGGCAAGGGGAGCCTTCACAATAACGGTCCAACCGCCTGAGGTGAGCCTACCATCCGATAGGGAGATTCGGGTTAGGGTGAGGGACGAGCTTACGTCACCTATAGCCTATGCGGTGCCGCTCCAACTCATAGCCTACCACACGGCGGTGGAACTTGGTAGGAATCCGGATAAGCCGAGGAACCTAGCTAAGAGCGTGACCGTGGAGTGATCACTCGAGTGTCACGAAGAGTACATTGTTACCCCTTATGAAGAGCGTTCCAACGCTTCTCCTCGCTTCCCCGGATACCGGATCGACCTCTCTAGCGGAATCCAGTACCAGGTTCATCATCTCATCGTATACGATGAGCTTCCCTATTATCTGACTTCCGTTCTTCAGCCTGACCGTGACCTCAGCTCCATGAGACTTCCTGAGGTGTGATAAGGGAAGATCCCTGCTCGAGCTGTTCATAGGGCATCACCACTGGGCGATAATAAATTCGTTGCGATCATCTGCTGCTCAGGGCTATTCTCTCTAACTCCTCCTTTCTCCTTATAGCGAAGCTCCTGTTCCTATCGTACTCAGCCGCGGCTATTATCTCCTCAGCGAGGGCCTCAGCTAAGCTTCTAGGACTTCTAAAAGCCTTCATAGCAGCTCCTTGCGCGATATGCCTTATGGCCAGATCTACCATCCTGCTAGGGGACGTATCAACCGCATGGAAGTAGCTTATCCCTCCGTACATGATCCTAGTCACCTCCTCCCTTATTATCGAGTTATCTATGGCGTCCAGGAAGACCTGTATGGGGTTCTTACCTGTCCTCAGTTCTATTATTTCGAAGGCATACTTCACCGTCCTCATGGCCTTCAGCTTCTTCCCCTGGTTTTTACTGTTCACGTGGTCCTTCCTACTACCAGCGTTCATGGCCTGCCCCATCAACCTGTTGACCAACCTCTCAACGATGGGTATCTCAAGCTTCCCGAACCTCTTATGCTCGTGCCTCCCTCCCGTGTGCGGCAAATAGACTGGCTTGAGGGATATGATGTTCCTAAGAGCTGCGTTCTCTATCCTCAATCCCTCGTAACTCCACTTCCCGAAGAGCTTTATCTCCAAGTTGGATGAAGACCCACTCCTATCCCTCATCTCGCTCATGTGATCACCTGCTCGGCTTCTCCCTCTTCCCCCTCAGTATGGCCTCTAGCGATACCCCGTTCACCTTTATCACCTTGAACCTGACCCCGGGTATATCGCCCATGGACCTCCCCCTGGAGCCACCCATCCCCTCGACCACGACCTCGTCATGCTCATTTATGACATTGAGGGCCCCATCTCCCGGGGCGAAAGCCGTTATTACCACACCGTTCTTAGCTAGTTGGACTTTAACCGCTTTCCTGAGACCCGAGTGAGGTTGCCTGGCCTCCAAGCCAACTTTCTCTAGCACTATACCCCTGGCCATGGGAGCTCCCTCCAGAGGATCGAACTTCTCCTTCAGCCTATAGAGCCTCCTCCTTATCCTCCAGCTATGAAGCCTCTTTTCCTTGTACCTCTCCTCAAGTATCCTAGCAGCGTAAAGACCCACTGGGGATTTCTTACCCATGCCATCACCTCAGGGATTACTAGGTAACCATGTCGCTATTTTAACGTTGTCTATATCATACCACCTCTTCGCGAGGAGTTTGGCTCTCTTTATCCTCCTACCGTTCCTTCCGATGGCTATGCTCTTATCCTCATCCGGAACGTAGGCTATAGCAGTTACTCCGTCATCTTGATGGACTATCCTCACCTTACGCACCCTGGCTGGGCTCAGGAGGTTCATTATGAAACCCTCCGGATTGTCGTCGAACTCGACGACCTCTATATCATATTCCAAGTCACCCTTGAGGAGTCTCTTCATCATCCTGAGCTTCCTTCCTCCTCTTCCAACGGTCCTTCCCAGATCTCCCTTCTCAACTACAAATATGAGCCTGTTCTCATCCCTATCCTCAACTACATCCTTAGGGTTGACTCCCAGCATGTCCTGAAAGAGCCTTATGTACCTGATCTGCTCAGGCGATATCACAACTTTTCTCTTCGAAATTATCGCACCTCCTTACTCCCGACTAGATCTAGTATCCTCGACTCCCCCTCCTCAACTATTGCTGCTGCTGATACGAAGAACGGCCTCTTGAATGCCCTTCCGAGCTCCAGCGACCTACCTTGGTAAACGTAGAGAGGCACTCCGGCCAGCTTCGAGAGGTACTCGAGTTCCCTCCTCAGGTGCTCCGGCGTATTGCCAGCGATAACCACTAACTTAGGGTTCTCACCGGACTTCAACCTCTTTATGACCTTCCTAGCTCCCAGCAGTACTTTACCCGATTTGAATGCCAGGTAGAGCTCTGCTTCCACACCGCTACTCATTCCCCAACACCTCCTTCAGCTTGCCGCCCAGGTCCCACAGCACGGATACCTTACCCGTGCCTATGGGAGGTGCCTGCCCCATTATTAAAGCATCCAGTGGGCCCAGGATAGCGTTCACCTCTCCCCTCCTAGCGGTGTTCAGTATGACGTGAGTGGTCCACTCGAAGGCCATCTTGCTGAGGGGGGTCTTCATCTCACTGAAGAACCCTGAGGAGACACCAGCTGCCTGCAACCTTATCGCCTCAATGGTACCTGAGTAGGTCATGGTGTCGGCGACGAGCGATATGTACCTCATATCCACCTCAAGACCCTGCTCCTCGAGTATGCTCGCGAGCTCATTGAATATGCAGTTCCTAGCGGCCTCTATCCCTAGAACCCTCTCAACCTCCTTACAATCGTTTGTGATCGTCCTAGAGACGTCGACACAGCTCATACTGAGCACAGCGGCCAAGTTGGATCCGGATGTCCTTATGACGTACTCCCTCCTCCCATCGGTTTCCACCGTCTCGACCCAGGCCCTCTTTATCCCCCTCACCCCTGAGATCGTCTTATCCAGTATCCTGTAGCACCAGGACCTGAGCGTCTGAAGGGGCTTCTCCTTACTCGCTGCTTCGTAGAGCCCCACCACTATCTCATCGCCCTCAACGGAGACCTCCCCTTTCATGCCCTTGGCTGTGCTCCTTATCAGGTTGACCAACCTCTCCATCGGTACCCTGTTGCTCTCCAGAGCCCTCCTATCCGGCTTGAGTATCAACTGGTAGTTGAAGTTATCTATCGCATACTCCTCTATGAGGTCCCTCACCCTGAGCTCCCTCAGGTTCCTCAGTATCTTCCTCAGGTTGGACAGGTCCTCCTGACACTTGGGCTTGAGGTATATCCTCATGGTGGGCGTGCTGGTCGATGCGTAGAAGACCAGCTCCTTGAACCTCTCCACACCGTGAGTTACGTCCATAGCCAGGAGACCCGGGGCGTGGAAGGTCCTCAGGACCATCTGCGTCGTGGGCTCAGCTATGCTCTGGGCGCTTATCAGACCTATGGGTGTGAGCACCTCCACCTTAGCCCTCTCGAACCCCTCCCTGAGCTCCTCTATTATTGCCTTGAGCTCGCTCTCCTTGGGCTTTGCCTCAAATATCCTATCAGCTAACGAGAGCGGAAGTCCGGCTTCTTTCAGAGCTTCCTCTATCCTCTCCCTCGATAGACCCCTCTTCCTCTCTCCCTTGATGTGGTTCCCCATCACCTTCTCCAAGTTGATTGGCTCTCCCTTGAAGAGCTTAGTCGGATCGTAG
>CALJEO010000028.1 GCA_938073845.1 uncultured archaeon | reverse complement strand
TAAAAGAAAAGATAAGCAAGTTCATAGAGGGATACTGTGATCCAGTCACTGACTTGGGGTTCAAATATCAGTTCCCGGACGTATCATTGCTCCCAGCCCCAATGAGGGTTGATCTCGCGCTGACTTACGATTGTAACAACTTTTGCATTCACTGCTACTCCCAGAGCCCCTCAAGTTCGGGTGAGCTCAATACGGAGGATTGGAAGAGGATACTCAGGATCCTCGGGGACCTAGGGGTTCCTCAAGTGACCTTCACCGGGGGAGAGCCCACCCTCAGGGAGGACCTTGTTGAGCTCGTGGCCGAGGCCCAGAGGCTGGGGATGGTATCTGGGATAGTGACGAACGGGACCCTGTTGAGTGGGGAGCTCTCGGATAGGCTAGCTAAGGCTGGCTTGGACTACTCGCAGATCACCCTGGAATCTAGCGACCCGGAGGTGCACGATAGGATCACGGGGGTAAAGGGAAGCTGGGAGAAGACCGTGGAAGGGATAAAGAACATGGTGAGGACCGGAGTTTACGTTAGCGTGAACTCCACACTCTTGAGAGAGAACTCCAGCAAGGTAGCTGATACGGTGAGGTTCGTCGCTGAGCTAGGGGTTCACGGTTACTCACTGAACAGGTTGATTTACAGTGGGAGGGCCAGGCTCGCGTCAGATCTCGAGCCTCAGCTCGATGAGATCAGGAGTATAGTTTCCGAGGTTAAGGAGCTATGCATAGGGCTGGACTTGGACTTCACCTGGTACGGGGTGACCAGGTACTGTGAGATGGATCCCATCGACCTAGGCTTGGGCCCGAAGTTCTGCTCGGCCTGCAGCATCTCTATAGCTGTAGAGCCAGATGGCTCCGTCATACCCTGCCAGAGCCACTATCTGAGGCTGGGGAACATACTTAAGGATGACTGGGAGAGCATCTGGTACTCTGAGGGATGCAGGAGGATCAGGGAAGGGGAATACGTTGGCGAGGCTTGCCTGAGCTGCCCCCTCCTAAGGGTCTGCAGGGGAGGATGCCCCCTGGAGTCCGAGGTGAGGCCCTACCCTCAGAGTCCCCCGGAGGTCAGGGCCCATGAGCTCTGAGGAACTGAAGGTGGCTGAACTCGTGAAGAGGAGCTCCGGGAGGGTTATTGCCTTCACAGGCGCCGGCATATCTGCTGAGGTAGGGATACCCACCTTCAGGGGGAGGGACGGCCTCTGGGAGAGGTACGACCCTGAGGAGCTGGCCACGCCCCGTGCCTTCAGGAGGAACCCTGAGCTCGTCTGGAGGTGGTACGCTTGGAGGATGTCCCTGATCAGGGAGGCCCGACCCAGCCCAGCTCATGAGCTGCTGGCGAGGTGGGAAAGTGAAGGGATGTTGATGGGAGTAGTAACTCAGAACATCGACGGTCTGCATCGGGAGGCCGGTTCCATCAATCTAGTGGAGCTACATGGGTCCATCTGGAGGATGAGGTGCACCTCATGTGACCTTAAGTTAGACCTGGGCTTCGGTAGGATCCCGGAGGAGATCCCTCCAGTCTGCAGCTGTGGCTCTATCATGAGACCTGACGTCGTCTGGTTCCACGAGCCCCTCCCCTCGGATGCCTGGTCCAGGGCCGAGGAGCTTATGGGGAAGGCTGAAGTCGTACTGGTGATCGGGACCAGCGGTCTGGTGATGCCAGCAGCCTCCCTACCGCTGATGGCCCTGGGGCGTGGAGCGATCTTGGTTGAGATTAATCCCGAGGAAACTAATTTAAGTAGGTTCGCGCGGTTCAGGATAAGGAAGGGAGCTAGCGAGGCTCTCCAGGGGGTGAATAGGTATCTGGGGGGAATCTCTTGAGGATTGTTAAGTTCGATCCCAGATTCATGGAGGATGTCATCAGCATACACTGCCCCAGGTGGAGGGGGATGCCCCTCAGCATGAGGGTGAGGGACTGCGGTTACTGGGGAGATCCCAGGGTTTTCGGTTGGTATGTTGAGACCTTGCTCTCAGTCGACGGTAGGGTCTTGATAGCTGTTAAGGAAGATGAGGTCGTAGGGGAGGCCGAGGTGGTCCCCGAGAGGTTCAGGTCACCGGTCGGGGATCACGCCTACCTCCAGATGGTCTGGGTCAAGGAGGAGGAGAGGAGATCCGGGGTCGGCAGGCAGCTGGTGAGTGAGTGCTGCAACATAGCTAGGGATATGGGCTTCAACGCCCTCGATACGATACCCTACGATGAGGCGATCGCTTTCTTCGAAGCCATGGGTTTCTCTGAGATAGACTCTCAGGTCCTGATGGAAGCCCAACCTAGGCCGGCTCCGGAGCAGCCCAAGGTAGAGGAGCTGGGGAGAAAGGAGTTCCCGGCATCCGCTCAGATGATAGCTGGTCAAACTAGACCCTCGGCGCTCCTCTGGGAGCTCCTCTGGGAGAGGGCCTCCGTTGGATTACCGCCACCCAAGGTGCTGAAGGTAAGGATAGGCCTATGGGAGTTCATCATGGGTCTCTTCAAGCCTACTTTCGATGATAATTACTTCTACGTCCTGATATGGGGGCCCGAGAGGTCTGGGTTAGGTCAGATATTCGATTCAGCCGAGATGGCATTGACGGTGGCTTATGAGATGGGAGCATCTCAGGTGAGGACCCAGATATGGTGCAAGTACAGGGCGGCGTTCGAAGCCGCAGGGTTCGAGTCCGTCAGGAGATTCAGGTGGATGAGGAAAGCCTTGGAGTGAGATTGTCCGTCTCAGCTCGGCTGTGTGCTCAGAGCCAACTAGCTACAGTCAGCGGTTTCAGGATAATAGACAAAGTTCTGGAATCGCTCTGATGCAGATGTCCAGAAAGGAGCTTCATAAACGCGATAACTTCAGGTAGAGGGCCTTTCTCAAAGCTTTGAGGAGTTGATTGAAGGGCGAGCGAGACCTCAACGAGACGTGACTCAAGGCCGGTGAGCCCAAGAGCTACGCATCATAGACTAAGTGACCAGACTATCGGACTTCCGAGCGTCCATTAAAAAAGGATCAGCCCCCGAGACGGGGGCCGACAACGTTATCAACCCACCACTGCATGGACCAGAGTTCGTCATGCCCTACCCTTTGGCCCGGGAGGACCCTCAACCTGCCCTCATTATCATATATCGGACCCGTGAAGGGATCGAAGGTCTCATCATTCACGTAGATCCATCCCTTCCCGGTCCAGATGGCACCCATTTGAGCTAGCCTAGCGAAGACCAGTGTGTAGGCATCCGGATCCTTAAGCACCGTCCCGTTGGGCAGCTGAACCTGGCCCCTAATCCTCACTGACTTAAGCTCATCAACGAACTTGGGGTTTATCGGCTCGTTATACGCGCAGCCGAGTTCTGCAGCGCCTTCCTTTAGCTTCCACCAGTAGTCGACGTTCTCAAGGTTCTTGTTGGTGTAGGAGCCAGCGTATATCTTCGATAGTATATCGTCGTATACTCCCTCCCAGTGCGCGATCTGCCCGCTCACGCATACATCCTTACCGTACTCCTTCATGGGACTGTAGTGACCGAACGCGAGCACCCTCCTGCCTCTCATGTAGTGCTCTTGAGCAACCTGCACCACGGTGGGCGTGTCCTCGGTGAAGGCAAGCACGTCAACGCCTTCCGATATCAGGGCCTCGGATGCCTGCCTGGCCTTCGTTGGGTCTACCCAAGCCCCTATCTCCCTGACGTAAACCTTGCAGTCAGGGCAGACCTCCTTAACACCTATCGCGAAGGCATTTATGTGTCTCACTACCTCAGGTATCAAATGGGCCGCGACGTAACCTATCTTCTTGGTCTTGGTTAGAGCGCCAGCCATCAATCCGTTAAGGTAGTAGAGCTGGTAGAACTCCACGAAGTACGTTCCCATGTTCGGGGCTCTCTTGTAACCGGAGCAATGCCAAAATATCACATCGGGGTGCTTCCTAGCTTCCTCAAGGGTCGGATCCATGAAGTCGAAGCTTGTGGTGAATATTACGTTGTAACCTTGGGATATCAACTGCTCCATGACTCCCGCCGAGGCTGCCGGATCAACTGACTCCACCTGGGTAGTCTCGAGCCATTCGTACTTCCTATCAACCAATTCCTTAGCCTGATGGTGGGCGTGAGTCCAACCGTAATCCCCTATCGGCCCGACGTATATGAAAGCTGCCCTTAACTTCTTTGCCTGAGGAGCTGTGACAGTCTCCTTCTCGGTGAGGGTCTGTGTTACCGTTCTAGTCACCGTTACTTCCGCTCTCGGGGAGAGGAAATAACCTCCCACCGCTCCTATTATCAGGAGCGCGAGAGCTAGGGCTGCCACCTGATAGGACCTCATAACATCACCTCATGGGGGGTTGCGCGCGCTCGCGCAACATTATATATAAAATTTTCCCTCGGGCCTTCGCCTCCCGGATGGTCGAAATACCCTCGCGGTCGCGGAGTAAAGCGATAATTTTATTAAGAAGTTAGCAGTCAAGCATGAACGGCCGCCGTGGGCGGCGGCCCGGGGAGGCCGGGCTGTTTCAGCCTCATGGGGGGTCGGCCTCCCCTTGATACCCGTCATCTGAGATCGAGGACCTCTCAAAGTACTAGCTCCAATCTAGCGCCCTGGGATCAATGAATATTCACTCCCTCTCATACGGGACACCCAGGTAGCGCGGTGCCCCAACTCTCCTCCTGAACCTGCCGGAGGACCCTAGGGTGAGTATCACCAGGGTCATTAGGTAGGGCAGCGCGCTAAGGAGCCACTGGCTGTAACCCAGGGCTTGGAGGGTGTAGCTAGCTGCCTCTATCGTACCGAAGAGCAAAGATGTCAGCAGTGCTTTAGCGGGGTCCCAGAGGGAGAAGATAACTAGGGATATGGCTATCCACCCCCTGCCCGCCGTTATGTTCTCTATCCATACTGGATTGTACGAGGTGGAGAGGTAGGCACCAGCTAGCCCCGCGAGAGCCCCTCCTAACAGTGTGGACGCGTACCTAACCTTCTCCACGCTTATGCCTGCCGCATCCACGGCAGCTGGATTACCTCCTGCGGATCTCACTATCAATCCGCACCTGGTCCGGAAGAGCAGGAACCATAGGAGGAATGTCAGCAGTAAGCTCAGATAGAAGATGGGGTCTTGGTCGAAGAGGAACTTCCCCACCAATGGGACCTTATGGAGAGGTTCCAAGGGCGTCGGTAGGAACCTCACATCAGGTGGAAGCTGGGATCCGACGTACTTCCTACCGATGAGGCTGCTCAACCCCAGCCCCAGCATCGATAGGGCTAGTCCTGAGACTACCTGATTTGACTTCAGCGAGACGCTCACGAACCCGTGTACCAGGGAGAGCATCGTAGCTGCGAGCATTCCCGCTGATATTCCAAGCCAAGCGTTTTGGCTATGGAGGGAGACTATGAAGGATATTGTAGCCCCGAGGGCCATCATACCCTCGACGCCTAGGTTCAGCACCCCGGATCTCTCAGCATATATCTCACCCAGGGCCGCGAGTAGTAAGGGGATCGCTGACCTCGAGCCCACCCAGATTATGTTCTCCACTACACCCAGCTCCATCGTCAACCCCTCCTCAATTCGTATCTCATCAGGAACTCGCCAGCCAACACGGAGAGGAGTATCAGTCCATTGAACATGTTTATGAAACCCAGAGGGAGTTTGTAGGATATCATCGCGTAGCTACCGCCCACCAATAGTCCCCCGTAGAGGAAGTTCGAGATGATCAGGTTCACAGGATTACTTCCGCTCAGCCAAGCCGTTATTATCGCTGAGAACCCGTAACCGGATAGGAACCCAGGGGTGAACCTCTTCTGGATCCCACAGAGCTCCCCTATACCAGCTGTTCCCGAGAGACCACCGCTTATCAGAGCTACCAACAGCAGGACCTTGACGCGACTTATCCCAGCCGCTCTACTCGCATCAGGGTTCCCGCCGAGGGCCCTTATCTCGAAACCCCAGGTGGTCCTCCTCAGGAGGAGGTACAGCAGGATCGCTGATGCTAGAGCTATCATGAGGGTCGGCCAGTGCACCCTGGTTCCGGGAATCACTGGAAGCTGCGAGTTCTCAGGCAGTACCTGAGTGTGGGCGAAGCCCCCATAAGTGAGCCCTCCTACGGTCTCCACAGCCTTCCAAGGGCCATGTATCATGTGCTGGAAGATCCAGTGGAGGATGTAGTACAGCATCAGGGTGGATATGACATCGTTCACGTTGAGCTTGGCCTTCAGCAACGCTGGAATTATCCCCCAAGCCGCCCCCGCCAGGTAGCCAAAGATGAAGAGCGAGGGAATCAGCACGTAGCTCGGTGAATCTCCGAAGTTAGATGCTATCAGGTAGCCAATCATAGCCCCAGCTAGTAGCTGCCCCTCCGCCCCTATGTTCCAGAAGCCCGCTCTGAAGGAGAGGGCCAGGCCTGAGCTTATGAGGAGAAGCGGTATCATTCTGACGACGGACTCGGCCACACCTACACGGGTACCGAAGACGTTGAACAGCAGGCTCACGTAGAAATCCACGGGATTCACCTCATGCAGCAGCAGGAGGAGTGATGCCAAGGCGAAGGCGATTACGATGGATAGGATCCTGACCCCCACTAACAGCCTCCTGCTGATCCCAACCCTCTTAACTAGCTTCAAGGCGCATCCCTCCAGACATCATCAACCCGAGCTGCTCTGCAGATACCTCCCCAGGTCTGAAGAGGCCGACTAACTCACCCCTGAACATCACCGCTACCCTATCGCTCAGCTCCAGCAGCTCATCGAGATCGCTCGATATGAGGAGTATAGCGGAACCGTTATCTCTATGGGCAATAAGGAGGCTCCTTATGTAATCAGAGGCTGCCACATCTAAGCCTTGCGTCGGGTTTGAAGCTATTATCAACTTAGGTCCCGTAATCATTTCCCTACCCACCACAAGCCGCTGGATGTTCCCACCGGAGAGGTTCTTGACGGGCGTATGGATCGATGGTGTTACTATGCCAAACTCCTCAACCACCCTCTCGGAGAACTCAGCTACCTCGCTCTGGTTCAGGATGCATCCGGAGCTGAAAGGTCTCTCATAGTACCTCCTAAGGATCAAGTTCTCAGCAACGCTCATTTCCCCAATGACCCCATACTTGAGCCTCTCCTCGGGTATGTAAGCCACTCCAAGCCTCAGGATCTCTCTCGGGGATCTGTTGGTCACATCGATACCGCTGACATAGATCCTTCCCTTCTTGACCTTCCTAAGCCCGACTAAGGACTGAGCTAATTCTTTCTGCCCGTTCCCAGCCACCCCTCCTATCCCCAGTATTTCGCCGCCACTGACACGGAAGGAGACCCCTCTGACGCTCTCGTTCCCCCTATCTC
>CALJEO010000027.1 GCA_938073845.1 uncultured archaeon | reverse complement strand
GGAAGTAGCTGAACTCGCTCGCCATAATCCTAGCTCCCTCATCCAAAGCCCCACTCCAAAGCATTAGGATCACCCTTGCTCCTTAGGTAACCGTAGAACGTCAGCCAGCCGATGATACCATCCAGCCCAGATACCGCTTGTGATATCTCATCCTCAGGAACCCTAAGGCCAGCTTGCTGGAACCCCGCCCTCGGGAACTCGAGTGATCTCTCAGCCGGTAGCCTCTCCAGCGTTATCTCAGCGAAGGCTCTCCCAAGGAGGGGAGCCTTAGGGTTCCCAATCCCGATGAACTTATCCAGGAGACCAACTTCAGAGCCGGCTAAGAGAAGCTTCAAACCCCTCAAATGATCGTAAACGTAAGCTAGTATTTCATCGAATCCTCTGACGTTCCTAAGCTCCTGAGCTTCATCCAGGGCAGTATGATCTGCCTCCCGGAGGCCTCAGCTCCTGGAGGACCTTACCTATCACACCTATCCTCCTCTCGCTGAACTCCAGCCTCAGACCAGGTACCTCCACCACTCTTATGCGGGAGAGGATTCTCCTGAGGCCCCTATCCGCCAGGAACCTGCTGATCTCCGCTGAGAAGTAATCATAGAAGGCCTCAGGTGTTAGGGGACCCGCTGACCTCAGGTCTATGAGTAGGTGAGGCATCTCGACCTCGTTGAGAGCTACCCTCATCAAAGAGGACTTTCCTACTCTCCTTATTCCTTTCACAACTATCATTCTTTTGGATCCAATAGTTCACTCTTCAGGGACTCGAGCTCCCTCTCCATATCGAAGAAGTCCCCTTCTAGTCTTCACGGTGGGCGAGAAGTACACTTAGTTGAGCATCGCTGAGCAGCCGATCTCTGTTGGGACTCGTTTACTGTTTGACTTAGATCCTCAAGAAGTTCCATCCCAAAGTTTTTAAGGTGAGCGGCCTCCGGCATCGCATGAGGAAGGGGCTGATCTCATTCCTCATCTCATCCTTCGGACTCGCTGCCCTACTGGACCTCATCTTCTACTCGTATTACCAGCAGGTGAGCCGGATAGAGGCTCAGGTATATGCTATGCTCTGGGGACTCGCTAGGATGTACGCACCAGCCTTAGGAGCGGTAATATCGTTACTCCTGACTGGAGAGAGTGTTAAGCGATCGATGATCAGCTACCTGAACTTGGGAAGGAAATCTCTGAAGTATTTCCTTCTCTCTCCCCTCCTTGTTTACTTAGCAGCTGGATTCTTCTTCTTAATAGCCTTTCCCCTAAACCTGGTGGATATAGATAACTTCCTAGATCTGATCGTGGAGGGCAGCGGAGGGCTCGTTACGAAGGAGTTTGCTAGGGTCATCCTTCTAGTGAACATCCTATCCTCGTATCCGATCGCCCTAACCATAAACTCGATTTTCTCCCTAGGGGAGGAGATAGGTTGGAGAGGCTACCTGTTCAGGCTCCTGGGTTGGGAGTTCAATCTGAGGAACGTCCTTAAGATAGGCCTCATCTGGGGCCTGTGGCACTCAACTGCCATAGCCCTTCTGGGCCACAACTACCCCCTGCTGAGGGCCCGCGGAATACCCCTTTTCGTGCTCTTCTGTACGGCACTCTCAGCCACTATGCTGAAGCTGACGAGGGAATCGGAGAGCATATTGCCAGCCGTCTCAATGCATGGTTGCTTGAACGCTATCTGGGGGCTCACTGTATACTCAACTAGGATGAAGGGTGTTGAGAACGAGCTTTACGGAGGCATGGGCCTCCTGGGAATATCATCCCTCGCTATCTCCGCAATCATAGTAGCGTTGTTCAGGAGGAGGGATCTCTCCGAGGAGCGCCGCTAAGCCCCTCGATCCGATCATCCCGCGGTGCTGCTATTAGATGCTTCCGTCAGTATAAAGGCTGCAGATGTGCTCTCTTACGCAGGATCATTATAAAGATGAGGAGAGCTACAGCTGCCGCCATTACAGCTACCGCTACTACCATCATAACTTCGCTGAGCGGTGCCGCTGTGGTTCTCGTGATCGTAACATTCACCAAAGTGCTAGTCGTCTGGGTCTCCTCAGGCACGGTGGTTGTAATGGTAGTGGTTAACGTTGTCGTTACTCCGTTATCTTGGGCTGCGTTGTCGTCTTCCACGTCGTGGCAACAGCTGGGAGTATCGTCACCTCAGGGTCAATGAGGGGATCGCTCTCGGAGAGCTTATACTCCTTGTGGATCTCGAAGCGAAGCTTATATGTTCCGGGTTTCGTTGAGTTCGGAACGTCCACATAGAACCTGGTTTCCTCGTTGGGATATAGGTTCAACCCAATTGATTGAAGATACATCTTCCCATGAGGTGATATGAGGAACTCGGCAATAGCATCGTACGTTGGGATCACGGCTTCTTCGGATGCCCATATGCCAACTATGATCCTTTCTCCTGCTCCTACAGTCATATTGTACGATGTGATACATATACCAAAATTACGGAGAACCCTTACCTTTTGTTCGGGGAGTGTTTTCACTAATAGGTACTCGGTCTTCCCGTCTCGGTAGATCCTCACGTAGTACGTCAGTACCTCACCCCTGTAATAGGGGGAAACGAATGTCTTGAAGGTGCGAGTCTCCCCCCCCGGAAAGGAGGGATATTTCATCCCTCCTGTCGTTGTTAGGTTCTCCATCTACTGCGACCAGCTCTAGCACCAGGAGAATGGGACCTTGGTGTTTGTTCTCAATGCAAACGGAAACTGGTCTCACCCAGCGCTTGATGCGTGGCAGAAATCAAACTCAAAAATTGCGCACTAACTCATTGGTGGATGCCGCCGATGGAATTAGATAATCGCCGCAATGTAACGCACAAGGGCTCAGGGAGGATTAAAAAGGTTTCTGTGTCTTTCCCTTCTTTTATGGTCTCTCCTTTCCACACGAGGGTGTTGACTCCAAGCCCAGCAGCTTGCAGTAATGTAGTCGAGGTCCCTACAAGCCCATGGGAGAAGCGCTGAGGAGCTTCAGGAATGGTATGAGGATAATTGCTGTGAGGTATTGGTTAATCCTGTCCGCTTTAATTTTAGCGGTATTGGGCTTAGCAATACATGACAGCCCTACATCGTGCGTTACCCAGGTCCTTATGAGCCTTCGTCGGCCGAGTTCATGTGTGAGCGAAGTTATATTCCGTACCCACCTGTTGGGGTGTGCTTGATGAGTATGAGTACCTTAGGTGGCTGAGCTCCGCTAAGAGGTCCTTGGAATCAGCTCGCGGCGACTTAGATAGGGGGGACTATAGCTGGGCGTGCTTCAAGGCACAGCAGGCAGCTGAGCTAGCTGTTAAGGGGTTGCTACACGGCATCGGTTCACCAGCTTACGGTCATAGTGTTTCGAAGCTTTTGCTACACATCGAGGCTGAGGAGATCCCCGATGGGGTGATGCAGTGCGCAAAGGCTTTGGATAAGTACTACGTGCCAACTAGGTATCCGAACGCCTGGGCAGAAGGCATGCCTCATGAGTACTACACTGAGCTCGATGCCACCAACGCGATTAAGTACGCGGAGGAGGTGATCTCATGGATTGAGAGCATATGGGAGCGCTTGAGGAGAGGAGGAGGATAAGGGAGGATGTGGTGAGGAGGGCTAGGGAGTGGGCCCATAGCCTCCCGTTCAGGGCAACTGTGATACTGGTAGGCTCGTACGCTAGGGGCGATTTCAACGTCTGGAGCGATGTCGATGTTCTGCTCATAGCGGAGTTCACAGGTAGCCCTTTGGAGAGGCTGAAGAGCATAGATTACCCAGCGGGATTCGAGGTAATACCGCTGACGCACGATGAGTTCATCAGGTTGTTCAGCAAGGGGAATCCGCTGGCCATGGAGGCACTGAGCACAGGCGTCCTCCTGAGGGATGACTTCGGTGTGAGTAGATTAAAGCTAGTTAACTCTCAAGCTCCCAGTTTCGAATGAGATGCATGAGGCACCTACTCCTTCGAAGCCATGCGGTAGATAGCTGAGGGACCACTTTGGGTCATAATCCCCATAGCGATTGCACGGAGGTTTATGCCCGTATTGCCTTTGATAGCGTCGATCCTTTAGTGGATCTGCGCATTTGTATCCGATGCCATGGCAGCAAATCCTCAAAGTTTGTAACATTGCTTCCTCGATCAGGCGTTCAGCTCTGTGGCAACTCAAAGGCTTAAAGCTAGGCCCATCTGCTAGCTTGGATCCCTTTCCAGGATCCAATCCAGCTAGTCGTTCAGTGGATCTCATCTGGCCGTGAGGGCCTCGGCATGCTACAGCAACCATACTCGGCTTACCTCAAGTTTTTACCCCCGAGGCTAACTCCCGCAATGGGTTCAGGATCTCGACGCGGTCCGCACTTCGATCATGGCTATGCCCTCACTCATACCGTCACTGCCCCTCCGTATTTAACATGTCGCCCCAGCCACAGTGATTTCCCATGAACGATGCTCAACATTCAACTGTCTGAGGACCTCCTGGCTTTCTCCAGCATGCTTGAGGCTTGCTCTTATGTCTCAGCGTAAGGCCCGCATCCGGCTCACCGTAAGTCAATCTGCCGTACCCAGGGGCGGTGTCCCTCGCGATGATCATAAGCTCCTCAGCCATTCCCGTCAGGCTGCTCGGTGGTCTCACAATCAGACATTTCAGCTGGCTTGAGGGATCGTGGCTCCAAGTCGGTACTTCGAAGACCGCTATGACTGCCTTCGCAAGGTTCTCAACAGCGTTTTGAGAGCTTGAAACCACCCCAACCCAATCCCCTTTGAGAATTTAAGGCTAGGATAAGGTAGGGCATTGCCGCATCTATATAGACATCGAACGCTGCCATATTTGCACTGTGCTCCATAGTCTTTTAGCGGCTACTTCAATAAGTCCTTGTATGTTCGCTGGCTCGCCTACTGTGTTTAGAGCTAGATAGCGAATGCCGCGTGCTCTATCGTGGGTTCACCAGAGATAGGCCTTCCTGAGCGATAGCTTTCAGGATTCTCACCATACGCATGATGGTCAAAATTCTTAATCCATTTTGCGTAACTATCGGTCAAGTACTGGGCCTCTGGCCTCCTTCATAATAGCTTTACCGTCAATGGCCCTTTTGATGGCTATAACTGCGCTTGCCGTGACAGGAAGAGTTTGGCACCATCCTCCGCGGAGATACTCGCAGTCCCCCTCCCACGTAGTGCATTGTACATCATTATAAGGCTCATGAGTCCCGGGAGGTGCGTAAGGACCCATAGCTCAGAACAATCCCTGGACCCGTTATCTCGCTAATCACCCTTCATTCTGAAAATCTTCGCACCCAGAGATCGTTTCACTCTTCAGCACATCCAAACCTTACTCGTTAATAACCGAAGTCCAGTCTCCTGTAACCCCTCATAATTTAGCTAGAGGTTAACGGGCCTAGCTAGCCTGAGCATCGCCTCCCTACGCGCGGGCTTCGCGTAGTCCTCCTGCGTCCACCATATGAGGGACCCTCGCTTAAGTGATCCTATAGCACAAGGGGAGCCTGGAGCATCTCAGATCCCTAGAGCCCTCCCGGGGTTCGATCCAGCATGCGGATCCGATGATGCCTCAGCCTGAGGGCGATGGATGCGCTCTCCTGCGCAGGAGCATCACTGAGGCAGTGAGGAGAGCTATGGCTGCCACCATCATCGCTATCGCTACTACCATCATAACTTCGCTGAGCGGTGCCGCTGTGGTTTTCGTGATCGTAACATTCACCAAAGTGCTAGTTGTCTGGGTCTCCTCAGGCACGGTAGTCGTGGTTGTAATGGTAGTGGTCATTTCCTCCGTCGTCGTGGGCTGCGTTGTCGTCTTCCACGTCGTGGTAACAGCTGGGAGTATCGTCACCTCAGGGTCAGTGAGGGGATCGCTCTCGGAGAGCTTATACTTCTTCTTATGGATCTCGAAGTGGAGGCTATAGGTCCCGGGCTGCGTGGAGTTGGGGACGTCCACGTAGAACTTGGTCTCCCTATTGGGGTAAAGGTTCAACTTGATCACCTGAAGCCTTATCCTCTTACCGGGCGAGATGAGGTAAGCGGTGGCATCGTACAGCGAGTTCACTGCTTCCTCTGATGCCAGTATGCCAGCCAATATCTTCTCCCCTGCCCTCACAGTCGCATTGTATGATCTAACAACTATGGTGAAATTTGGAAAAACTATTAACTTTAGTTTGGGGAGGGTTCCCACAAGCGCGTACGCGCTCCCCACGTTCTGGTAGATCTCCACGTAAAATGTCAGCTCCTTATCCTCATAATAGGAGGGAATGAAGGTCTTGAAATCGTATGTCTTTCCCTCCCCGGGCTTGAGGTAAGCCGGCACCTCGACATCGTTGCTGGGATCCCCATCTACCGTGATCAGCTTCAGGATAAGGTTGGTGGGACCGGAGCACATATTCTGAACGTAAACGGAAGCTAAGTAACCAGATTCACCTGGTCTCATCTGTTCCTTCCAAGTCGAGTAGGAAGCGCTAACACAGCCTTGTGCGTTGACCCCAGCGATCGGCATCGCTAATAGGAATATCAGAATAACCACAAAACTACGGTGCATGATGATATTGGGAGTGGACTCATAAAAAGGTTTCTACAGTAAATATTTTTAGCTTTAAGTTTCCCTCAGACCCATGCCCAAGGATCACTTCGAGGTAGCTATTGTTCGAGCGCCTCCGGATTCCTACAAGCTTTGCGTCTCCACGAATCCCCTCAGAGGGAGTTTAGACCTCAGTTTGGCTAGGAAGCAGTGGAGGGAATATGTCAGAGTCTTGAAAGAGAATGGGATCGATGTGATAGAGCTGGAGCCCCTCCATAATTACCCCGACAGTGTCTTCATACAGGACGCAGCTGTGGTGGGTTCCTCCGGGAGGGCCCTGCTGGCTAGCTTCGGGGAGGGGAGCAGGAGGGGGGAGGAGGAGTCCGTGGGGAGGTTCCTGAAGGCTAGGGGATTCGAGCTGAGGAGAGTAGAGCCTCCTGGGAGCTTGGAGGGAGGGGATGTCCTCGTGACAAACGAGGGGATTGTCTTCGTTGGGATCTCTCCCAGGACCAATGAGCTGGGTGCTGAGGGACTCGAGGGGACCTTCGGCGTGAGGGTGGTG
>CALJEO010000026.1 GCA_938073845.1 uncultured archaeon | reverse complement strand
TGAAGCTCACGGGGATAGGGACCAAGGACCCTGCCCCGGATCAGGGGGATGAGTGGTCTCAACTGAGGGCTGAGGTAAGGGGGTACGCTGACGGTTTGAGGAAGCTGAGGAAGTACCTTCCGGTGGCTAGCGTCGGCAGGGGGGTTGATGCGGTACCGGTGGAGGAGATATCCGGCGACCCTCTCAAGCCCCGGAGGAGGTACGTCATCCAGCTCAAGGAAATAGGTCAGGTGTTCGCCATGAGTCAAGCCTCCTTGGATCATGCGAAGCTCTCGGGTGCTCTAGACGTTTCCCCTGCTCTGATAGCTGCAACGAAGCTCTGTATTGAGGAGGAGGGAGAGTTCCTGAATGTCATCAAGGAGAAAGCTGGAAGGGTGGAGAGGATCTCCTCCTGGGAAGAGCCTGGTTCCGCTGTATCAGAGGTAGCTGCTGCCCTGAGTGTGATGATAAGGGAAGGTTTCCCCCAGCCTTACCTGCTCTTCGTCAGCCCCTCCAGGTATGCCAAGCTCATCTCGGTGCACGAGCGCACTGGTGTGATGGAGCTTCAGAGGCTAAGGGCATTGGTGAGCGATGTGATCGCCCTCCCATCCTTGGAGGAGGGAGAGGCCCTGCTGATATCCTCAAATCCGCAGGTGCTGGAGCTGGTGATAGGGGCTGACACGGAGCTGGATTACATAGGTCCGGAGGATGGTATGCACTTATTCAGGCTCTGGGAAACGGTAGCTACGAGGGTGAGGAGTCCTGGAGGCATATCCCTCCTCAAACAGTGATTAATTCTTTCCTAATCTAGCTAAGGATGATAAAACTGCTCCCAGAACGCTTATCGCTAAGTATATTATTAGGGCCGTGTTCATCGCTTGAATTAGCTCCATTCCGTGCATCAGGGTAGTCAGGATCGCTGTGCTCAGGGACTGCCCCAGGAACCTCATGGACCCGAGGAAAGCGTTAGCTGAGCCGTAGAGCTTAGGGGGAGAGGCGTTCAACGCTGCTACAGTGTTGGGAGAGGCGAATAGGGCGAAGCCCATCCCCAGAACTGAGAGGGAGAGGAGCAGGGAAGTTAGGGATCTATGGGACGTAAGGGGGAGGAGGGTCAGTATGCCGAGAGCCACCAAGGACATCCCCAGGGAGGCTATCTTGTGAGGTGGGCTCTTATCAGCTAAATACCCAGCTAAAGGGGATAGAGAAGCCTGTATCGCCGGCTGCAGCGTCATTATGATACCTGATCCGCTCGCGGAGAGACCCAGCACTCCCTGGAGGTACAGGCTCACTATTATAGAGATCGCATAGGTCGCGCTGTAGTTCAGCAGGGCGGCTGAGGAAGATGATAGATAAGCCCCTTTCCTGAGGAGCTCCGGTCCCACGATACCTCCCCTCAGGACCTCCTTAGATAGCCAGGCCAGGAGCATAGCAGCCCCCATTGATGACGCTAGAATCCCGAGCTCCGTGCTTAGGGAGGAGATCCCGTAGATGAGTAGGATCGTTGAAGCTATGTATAGCGAGATAGAAGTGAAGTCAGGAGGGGATCCTTTTCCCCTCAGCCTAAGGAGAGGTCCCGATACGAGGAGGGCTGAGAGGGATAGGAACGAGCTAAGGAGGAAGACCCCCATCCAGGACCAGAGGTCAGCTATCAAGCCACCCATCGGGGGTCCCAGGCTTAGGCCCATGTAGACCGAGGCCGTGTTCACGCCGACAGCCCTTCCCCTCTCCTCCCTTGGGAAGGCCTCGGAGACCAGGGCCACGGCTGTAGCCGATATCATGGAGGAACTCACACCCTGAGCGAACCTGAGAGCTAGGAAGGATGTGAAATCTGATGAAAGAGCGATTAGGAGTGAGAATATGGAGAAGGAAGCTAATCCTAATGAGAAAACAATTCCTCTACCTCTCCAGTCAGCTAACCTTCCGAATGGCACTATGAAGGCAGCCAAAGCCATTAAGTAAGCCCCTGCAGACCAATTGGAGAGGGCTAGGCCGATCCCATAGTGGGAGGAGATCTTGGGAATTAGGACAGCCACCGAGGAGGACGAGAAGGGGGTGAGGAAGGAGGCTATGGCGCATGAGGTGAGCACCCTACCCCTGGAGATCCCCTCCCCCAAAGCGACACCCGGCTCAGGGGACATCCAGCTTGGGCGACCTCTCTTGAATCGCTATCAGTATCTCAGATATCGCTCTTTCAATCTTCCTCCTCCTCTCCTCATTCGACGAAATGTCCTCTATACTCCGCTTCGATTCTATATCCAAGCTGAAGCTCTTCTCCGTTTCGCTGAGCCTACCAAGTCCCTCCCGCTCGAGCACCCTGAGTATCCTGGGGATGATGAGTTGTTCCAGTGCCGCGGGAGGGGCCCTGCCGTACCCAGCGTAAACCCCCTGCACGCTCGTCTTTATGAGCTTAGTCAGGGTGGATGTCCTAACGGACTTCTTGGATTTCTTGAGATCCCTTAAGATCGAGGTCAGCATTGCAGAGGATGCCTGAGCTGCTAAGTCACGTTCATTGATCTCCTTACCCTCTATCCTCACTGACTGGATCGTTATCGCGCTCAAGGCCTCCTTTATATCCCTATCCAGTCCTCCCCAGTCCCTCAGGAACCTCAGGGCGCCTTCCTCAGTCATGGCCGAGGTCACCTTCAGTACCGCCGGATCCGCGCTTATCATATCGAAGGCCCCACCTCCAGCTCTCATCTCTGCCTTCAGAGCCATCTGCTCATCTGGATCAATGTCAGCTATGCATAAGAGAAGCAGTGGATATCTCTCCATCACCCTCAGGAGCTGTTCCCTGTTCCCCTTCCAGTACTCACCGTACTTCACCTCGACGCCCACTTGATTCACCAGCAGGTTCCCCCTGATGCCTCTAGCCATATCGTAAGTCCAGATGTCGTAGTGGGCATCTGTTCTAGCTCCCGAAGCGGATAAGGGCTCCTTTGAGAAGACAGCCAGGTAATCCCTCACCTCCTCCCCTATCCTGACCCTGAAGGAGATCTTCCCAATGACCTCCCCGAGGAACCGTTTGAGGATCTCCTCGAAGAGCCTTCCCTCCTCGGTCCTCCCCATGGGTGAGGCTTGCCCGAGGTTCTGTAGCACATCCTCCAGCGCCACCACCAGGTTCTTGACCACGCCCCCTATCTCATGCGTACCGCTCAGCTCGAGGGCGAGCTTCTCCATGAAAGGGTATATCACGTGGAAGTGCTGCCATATCCTGAGGTCCTCATCACCGCGAGCCATCCAGAGCGCTATCACCCTCTTGACCGCGTCCAAACACGTCCTTTCCCTCTCGCCCATCGAGATAGAGAACTTCCTGGCTCTGTCCATCAGTCTGTTGCTCAACGCCCTGTCCCCCGTTAGGGATTTCCTAGCTTTCTCCGAGAGCAGGAGCACTACAGACCCCCTGGCTGGGTTGCCGAAGCTTCCCTCCGTCAGCATCCTGGCTACGTCGGCCAGTTCCTCCACTTTCTCCCTCTTTC
>CALJEO010000025.1 GCA_938073845.1 uncultured archaeon | reverse complement strand
AACCTTCTCGTTCAGTGCCTGCTCATGGGGGATGGCGGAATAACTGCATTAGGGGCTAACGCGTTCAACATGGCTGTGGTGAACGTCTTCGTGGGCTACGCTATATATAAGGGCATGCTCAAGTACTTGGGTGAGGGGAGGAGGTTCGTAGCAGCATTCCTAGCTGGATGGATAGGAATAACGTTGGCCGCGATCACATGCGGCGTGGAGCTTGGGCTCTCCCCAGGCTTCGGTTATCCGCTCGCCGTAACGGTGCCCGTCATGGGGATATGGCACCTGGCCCTTGGAGTGATAGAGGGCATAGCCACCGGGCTCATAGTCACATACTTAGCGGGCAGGGGGTGGAGGATTTGAGGAGAAGCTACCTAGCCATAATAATCCTCCTGCTCATAAGCCCCCTCTTCGGGGTCATAGGTGCTAACATCGTGGGTTACAAGGAGCCGCTGGATGTCGCAGCTGAGCTCGTGGGAATAGAGGAGTCAGAGCCCATCTGGAGCGGGATATTCCCCGATTACACCATAACGGGGCTTCCGGATGAGATAGCCTACATAATAGCTGGCTTCGTTGGAGTGGGGGTGCTCCTGCTGCCCTCCCTGATCAAGAGGGATGGGGCTTGAGGGTCCTCGAGGGGATCTCTAGAGCCTTCCATGAGTGGCTCTCATCGATGGAGCTCTCATCGGGGAAGCTTCAGGCTAACCCCACTATCTCATTTTTCTCTTGCATAGCAGCTGTATCTGCATCATCCTTCTCATGGAAGGCGATTCAGCCCATGCTCCTGTTGATCCTTTCCTCATCGATATTCATCCTATGCGATACCAGGAACTTCAGGAGGTCGCTGAAGGTCTCGCTGCTATGGTTCGCTTTCGCCTCCCTGATAATGCTACCGAGAGCGCTTAGGGATGCTGGTGCAATGATCCTACCGCTCAGGGTGGCCTCAGCCGTTTTAACACTCAGCCTCTTCGTCGAGCTAGCGGGGGCTAAGAGGTTGTTTAGGGGCCTAAGTAGGCTCATCTCCCCTCTCATCGGGGGGGACCTGGGCCTGGCTTTGGAGCTCATGATCATTCAGATAGCTAGGTACGTGAGATCGCTCAGCGTCCTCATACTGGCCAAGGCCTCGAGGTTGATCGAGCGCAAGTTCCTCGGGGATTACTCGGTGATATCTCTCGCCATCTCCGATATCTTTTTCAGAGGGCCCAGGGATGCTTTCAAGGCATCTCTGGTCGCGAGGTCCAGGCTATCCTTCAGTTTGGATAACAGCCTCAGGGACACGTTGCTGATCGTAGCGCTATCTCTTACTTATCCCCTCCCACTCCTAGTCTAGGTGTCCCAATGGAGCTATGCGCTCAGGGGGTAAGCTACAGCTATCCAGATGGTACTAGGGCCATCGATGGGATCAGTCTATGCGTTTCCTCAGGGGAAGTGAGCTGCCTCCTCGGTCCTAATGGCTCCGGGAAGAGCACACTCCTACTTCTACTCTCCGGACTCATCAGACCCGAATCCGGGAGTATCACACTGGACGGCGTTGATATAGGGAAGCTGGAGTATAGGAGGACGTGTGGGATCCTCTTCCAGAATCCCCTAGACCAACTAATAGCTCCTACCGTTGAGGAGGACGTATCCCTAGGGCCTAGGCAGCTCAGGCTCAGCCCCGAGGAGGTCGAGGCTAGGGTCAGATCATCCTTAGCGAGGCTCGGTCTCCTGGGGCTCGAGGGGAGATCCCCCTTCAGGCTGAGCGGAGGTGAGGCATCGAAGGTCGCTCTGGCTGGCCTAATAGCCCTAGATCCTGAGGTTTACCTGCTGGATGAACCCAGCTCCTCCCTCGACCTCAAGGGGATCGAGGTACTCAAGGAGCTGCTGAGGGAACTTAAGGGGAGGGGAAAGATAGTGGTGATAGCTACACAGGACTCCGACTTCGCTTACGAGGTAGCAGATAGGATCTACATCCTGAGCGGGGGGAGGATCATCGCTGAAGGGAGCTCGGAGGTACTGAGTGAGGTTGAGCTGGAGGGAATAGGAATCAGGGCACCCGCTGCCCTGAGGATATATAGGAGGCTATCACCTCCCCTCATTGAGCCCCCTAAAAATATTGAATCCCTGATCGACGCTTTAAGGAAGCTTCTCCCTTCTTCCTAAGGGGACTAGGAAGGGCTTGATCGTCTCCACGGCCCTCAGGGCCTGTAGCTCTGTGAAAAGCTGCCTTACCCTGGAGAGCGATCCCAGTACCATCACCACCTCCAAGCACCTCTCCTCGTCCACGTGCACGTGGGATGAGGACCTTATCAGGTCGGAGTACTTGTGCTGGATTTCCGTCACATCAGAGCCCTTATGGTGATCGTAAACCATTATTATGGCCCCAGTTACCTCCTCATCCACCTGGGAGAGGACCCAATACCTCTCCGCTATGTAGAGGGATATTGCCTCAGATATCGCCTTAGATCTGCTCTTCAAGTTGATCCGAGTGATTAGATCATTCAACTTATCCATCAGATCGCTGGGTATGGATATGGCCGTTCTGGAGACGCCCCTCATCAGCGGTCTCAGATGCGTGGAGAGATTTAAAATTGATCGGAATGAGATCTAATGAAGTAGGGTATCCGTATTTGGGATGGTGAGTCCCCTAAGGGAGCTTTGGATGAGGATCTCCCCATCCCTGGCCCCTCGGAGATGATAAGAGGATGTGCTCATCCCGACGGGAGTAGGTTCATGGGGATCCGATGAGCTAGGGGCTGGAAACCCGATAGCTA
The DNA here is from genome assembly GCA_938073845.1 of uncultured archaeon. Lineage (GTDB taxonomy): Archaea > Korarchaeota > Korarchaeia > Korarchaeales > Korarchaeaceae > Korarchaeum. The sequence goes on along the minus strand of CALJEO010000025.1, from coordinate 5,358 downwards.
CTCGAGTCCGTATGACTAGGTAACCCATAAAGGGGTCTCGCAGGCATCACGCTAATTGCTGAGATCCCACGTGTACGGTAATTATTAAAATATTCAGGCTGATCGCATAGTAGGTGATACCATGCCCCTCCTGAGGAGGAAGCGCGAGTTACCCCTGAGGGTTGAGGACGTGATGACATCTCCAGCCATAACGGTAAAAATGGACATTCCTGTAGAAGAAGCTGCAAAAATAATGGATGAAAAGAGGATAAGTAGCATATTAGTTGTCGATAATAATGGAAAGCTGGTAGGGATCTTCACGGATAGGGACCTCAGGTTCGCTGCTGCCAACGGTAAGGTTGGTAAGGGAATACCGATACACATGCTGATGACGGAGAACCCAATAACGATATCCCCTGGCGATCCGATAACGGAAGCTCTGAGGAAGATGAGGGACGCCGACGTGAAGCACCTCCCTGTTGTGGATAAGGATAACAAGCCGGTTGGTGTGATAGCTACTAGAGATGTGCTCGATGCGGTCATGATGCTGATGCATCTCATGACGGGCCAGGTCTGATCCTACTCGGGGAACATGTCCTCGACCTCCCCGGTCGCTGGGTTCCACACCTTGAGCTCCTTACCTTTCTTCTCCCTAGGCTCCAATAACATACTTCTTCCCTCAGTCTTGGTGGGTATCACGAATAACTCCTGAAGGCTCCCGTCATCATGTAGGAGCACGAGCTTGTACTTATCTTCGCTCCTCTCCTTAGTGACAGGATCCCTGTACTCTATTAGGGCGAACCTCCCCCTGGAAACCAGGGTCCTCAGCTCCCTCTTCCCTCTCTTGCTGACCGTTATGGCCTCCTCCAGTGACATCCAGTGAACCTACCGCGAGAGTTAATAAAGGGTTCAGTAATCCACGCTGACCCTGAACCTCTCGGCCCCCTCCCTCGATATGACCAGCTTCAAGCCGTCCCCCACAGTAGGCCTTCCTATCCTCTCGTACTCCTCATCGCTCAGCAAGATGTTGACAGTGGGCAAAGAAGGTTGAGATACCGGAATGGGGAGCCTCATGTACTTCTCCATAGCCCTCATCACCTGAAACATCATCGCTTCCTCCTCGCTCTCGGGGGGAGGGATCTCCTCTATACCGCTTGGTCTGCTCAAGGAGAGCAGCACGCCGGACTGCATCTTCCTGACTTCAGTCACTTCCAAGTTGAGTGTGAGCATCGCTATCAGGTTAGTGTACAGCCTCAGGTATTAAGCTTTATCAAGGGAACTGTGAGATCTCCCGTAACAATCCCTCTCCAGCACATTGAGAGGCATTATCTTGAGCCAGAGGGTGCGCACTAATCCTGACGATGAGTTAGGATCGACACCCCTATTCACTGGGCTTTTTAGGAATTGGATCCCCGCGTGTACTTTATGCAGAATTGCCCCACACGACCGATACCTCAGCTCACATCTAGGTCTGGCTCCTGCCCCTTAAATTGGAGGTGACTGTAGCCTAAGGGTATCTGATTTATCTCCAGACGAAGCTCACTCTCAGGGAAATTCTTAACAAGACATCGTATCTTAAGAGCTTCGAAGAGACCCTTCACCCGGGGGAGGTTTATTTTTGTGTGCTACCCGATTATCTTAAACAGCATCCGCGCCCTAGGTCGCTCCCTCCGGGGCGTCAACGTTCCGCATTGGAGTGGGAATGCTTTAAAGGTGTAAAGGTCTTCAAAGTAAAAGGGTGATTGGTATAGGGAGGGTCGTAGAGAAGGTTAAGTTCGCTAATACGCTTAAGCCAGAAAGGTCGGTTGAGCTTGAGGGCTCTAATTGACGCTGGTGCCACTACGGTCCCTCTTCCAATGGATATCGTTGAGGATCTTAGATTAGTGGTTGATAGAAGAAGGGTAAGGTGTGATGACAACGGGGTGGAGCTGAAACCAGTTTATGGGTGCTTTGAGAATAGAGATGAAGGGGAGGGTTGGCAATTTTGACGTTATAGAGGGACTCTCAGCCTCCCATAGGTCAAGTGGTCCTGGAAACGCTAGACCTCTTGGTGAACCCAACGGCTAGAAGAGTGATAGCTCATCCGAGATCTCCAGATGTGCCAATGGTTGAGCAGATTTCCTTGGATAAATTAGAGAAGTAGGGACACGGCTTACCATTGGAACAATCGGGCTGCTGAAGGCTGTGCTTAGAGCTTGCCCGGAGATGGTTGTAGGAGCCTCCTCCTAATCCCCTCCTCTATGATTGCCTCTACAAGAGAGCCAACGCTTGGAAATCCAATCTCAAGAGGATCTCTTTCCGAATATGCCCCTATCACAGGCGGGGATATCCTCTGCATGAGCTGCCTAGCCTCTGAGGAGCTGAAGGTGACTATCACCTTCATCAGATTACCATCCCCAGTCAGCTCGTCCTCAAACCCGAAGAGGATCACGGCATCTGGCTCTACAGGCGCTAGGCAGGATAACGCTCTTACGAGGTCACCCAGCTCCTCGATGGGGAAGTTTGAGGATATCAGTACCCTATCCGTTGAGCAAGCCATCCTGATACTAGCCCCGGCCTCAGCATACTCCATAAGCTCCTCAGGAACCCTCAACCTCCTGACCTTAGTGACCGTGGCGACCCTGTATCCCCTGCCCGCTAGCGCCCTCACCAGGGGCTTCAGCAGAACCTCCTTCCTGCTACCCATAACGGCCAGTAGAAGCAAGGGATCACCCTGGCCATCTCTCGGCTGCAACGAACTTAGCCAAGGCCATCAGCACTCCGTGCGTGTAAAGGTCCACTCTGTTGACGACCCCCCTCGTGAAGAACCCTATGGCGCCCTCCTCCCTCTTTATATCAACTTTTCCGCTCAGTCCAGCCATAAGATCACCGAGCTCGGTTCCACTCAGGAGCTCCGGCAAAAGGCTCCCTGGACACTCGAACCAACCGCTCGTTCCAGTTCCATAAACCCCATCCCTCCTCTCCACCCAAACGAAGCCAGCGCAGTAATAGTTGCCGAATAGGTGGAAGATCCCTCCCTCTATACCGACGCCGAAGTCCGCGTTTAGAGCGATTAGGGCCTTCCTTGCCCTATTCTTAGCTCCCTCTATAGCTGCGATGCCGAAGGGCTCAGCTGGCACTCCGCTGTCCACCTCTAACCATCTAACCTCCGCCTCCCAGAACCTAGAGAAGGCCCTCCGAACGGCCTCCACCTTGACCGGGTTGGCTGAACCCACCGCCACCACCAGCTTCATCATGCTCAAGGAGTGGTTGTTTTTTATTGAGTTACCGATGGGTGAGCGGGTGTCCGCTTGTCAGTCGAGTTGATGGGTGAGATCGAGAGGTACCTGGATGAGATGGGCGTCAAGTATCAGAGGGGTGAGGGCTACTTCGCTTCCCTCTGGAGGATAGGGGAGGGGAGCTATATGGTAGCTGTCCTCGTGGGTGAGGACTGGATAACGATAACCACGAACATACTCGATAGGGAGAAGCTCAAGGAGGATGCGGAGTTCTATAAGACGCTCCTGAACACACACTACGCTCTCGCTGAGGTGAGGTACCACCTGGACGATGAGGGCAACTTGGGAGCTAGCACGACCATTCCAGTGGGTGGTCTGAATAAGGAGACCTTCTCCTCCAAGTTCGACTCAATACTCTTCGCTATAGACTACTTCCTGGGATCGATAGCTCCGAGGTTCGGTATAGAGGTGGATTAGCTACCTCTCCTCTATGAACTCCTCTACGGCCATGCCGAAGTGCCTGGCCTTTTTCGGTGAGATGTAAGCTAACACGCTATCTCCTGACTTGAGCTCGGTAACAGCTATCGTCGATCCATCCGGACTCACCAGGGGGATTGTCTCAGCCAGCTGGAGGATGGCCCATCCCTCCTCCCCATCGTTAGAGGCCCTCACAAGGACCAGGGGTCTCCTCTCGATCTTAGCCCTACCTACGCTGACCACCCTCCTCCTCCCTTCCCTCGAAACGGCTAAGACCTCGCTCCCCGACCTCACCTCGGAGAGGTAGAGGGTCCTCCCGCCCGGAGCTAGGGTGTAGTTTGAGACGGCCCCCGCGTTGACCCTGAACTCCCTTGGTGCAGTGAAGGGCGATTCTATGTTCTCACTGTGGACCAGGAGGAGGAATGAGGCTGAGCCACCCACCAGCAGGCCCTCTCCCTTCGAGAGCATAGATGTCGTATCGACGCATACCCTAGCCCCCAGTCCTATCTGCTTGACCTCAGTGACCCTGGCTGGCCTCAGGGGGAGGGGAGTGGTCTCCTCCGATAGCCTGACTAAGGCTTCTAGCTGAGATAGATCCTTGATAGGGACGACCACGCCCTTGACCCCAACTTCAAGCACTCCTAGGAGAGATCTAGCATCCTCCAAGCTGTTAGCTATCGCATATACCCTCTCATTACCTATGGCAGCTAGTATGTTCTCCAAGGGAATTATCCTCCAGCTCTCGCTGTCTATGAGGATCTTAGAGTCCTGAAGATCCCTCCTCATCGTATCTATGTCTTCTGGCCCCTTGATCCTGAACAGTGTGAGCTCCCCTCGGGATGGCCACTCGCTCACACTGATTACCATGGAGGGATCCAGGGATTCCCTTAGCCTAGCGTAAGTTTCCCTATCAATGGCCACTACCTTGATGCCGATCCTCACGGCCCTCTCAATCACGGAATCAGGTGAGGAATCAGCTAACAACATCAGCTCCTTGCTCGGCAGCATCAAGTGTCAGCTTGTAAGCTCAATTTAATGAGTAAGTACGGGGAGAATCGCACCCCTGAATGCGGGCCTGAGCACACCTGGGCAGGGGTCGTGGGGGGACAGAGCGATGGAATATTCAAGCCGTAGATGAGGCCTTGAGGCTAGGCAGCCTCAGTCCGTGATTCCATAAATAGGTCATGAGATGGAACTCATACGCTGAAATCTTTGCGTTAACGCAAGATGTTGCTGAGATCTCACTCCATTTCCATCCTCCTCTTCAGTTCTGCAACGAGCACATTTATCACGTTATCCCTAAGGGAGCCAAGATCGCTCCTTATCTGGTCTATGCCTACCTCCACTCTCTCGATCCTCCTCTCAAGTATATCTACCTTCGCCTCCACTCTCTCGAACCTCTTCTCAAGGAGTGACATCCCGTCCCTCATTTGCTCCATTATTCCCCAAAACTCCCCAATCCTCCTCTCAAGCGCATCCGTTCTTTCTATGAGGGAACCAAGATCTCTTCTTACCTGCTCCATACCTGCTCCCATTTCCTCAATTCTCTTCTCAAGACCGCCCATCCTATTCTCAAGGAGTGACATCCTACTCTCAAGACCACTCATCCTAGCCTCCAGATCCCTCCTCGTACCCTCAATTTTAGCCTCCAGATCCACTCTCGTGTTCTCTATCTTTGCCTCAA
>CALJEO010000024.1 GCA_938073845.1 uncultured archaeon | reverse complement strand
GCGAATGTATCTTCTCCAAAGCGGAAAGGCATCCAAGAGCTACCCTTATGGCATCGCCTTGCGTGGCCATTCTCCCCGAGAAAGCTTCCCTCATGGTCGGACCGGGCACGTACTCCTCAACTAGTGCTGGAAAGCTTTTTATCAGCTCTATGAATGCCACTATGTTCTCATGAGGGATCGGCTCGGATACCTCCTTGAGTATCTCCGCTTCCTCCATCAGCAGGTGCCTTGAGAGCTCATCCCCCCTGGGGACCTTTATCGCTACAAGCTCACCCTCTCCCCTAGCCAAGAATACCCTCGAGAAGCCCCCTTCCCTCAAAACCCTTATCAACCCGTACTTACCTATTTTCCTGGGACGGGCTTCGCTCATATCCCAGGGACACCCAGATCCTCTGCCTCGAGGGAGAACCTGAGCCTGACCACCTCAGCTACATCTATCACGGAGCCGTTGGTCAGCTTAACGTAATCCCCCCTCTTCAGCCTGTTACCATTGACCCAAGTGCCATTGAGACTCCCCAGATCCCTTATGAAGAAACCTGCACCGGTCCCCTTTATCTCGAAGTGCCTCCTCGATATATAATCGAGGTCCTCCTCGGGGACGTAACCTACGAAGTCCCTCCTGCCGAACATCCTGATCCCGAGCTCAAGCTCTATGGTAAGACCATTAGGACCCAGCAGTTTTGCCCTCCTCTCCTTGGGCTTGGGTGGGATTCTCTCAATCGCTTCTCCCTCAAGTGGAAACTCTCCCTCTTCCCTTGGGACCTCCCTAGGTCTTGGAGAAGCTTCCTCAACTTCCTCCTCGTACCCCTCAGGGACCTCCTCAACGACCTCCACTCCCGTCCTGATGAGTCTCGTCAGGGAGAGCATCAGAATGAGGGAGGCTGCTATACCCATCGCCGAACCATAAACTGGGTAGCCCGCTAAGGACAAGAGGTGAGATGGCACTAGTAAGATAGCCCCTAACCTCATGCTCCCCGATTCTGTTAACGAACCCAGCTTGAAGAAGGAGTAAGCCATCAGAATCCCAAGTAAAACGAAGAGGATGGCTATGAGTAGTAGAATAGGCCTTCCCAGCAGGCTATCTAACCCTAATCCGAGGTTCTGGAATTCCTCATGAGTATAGTAGATCCCCGCTACCGTGAGGAGCACTGTGATGGGAAGCAGGTATTTCACTAACCTCTTCAGCATGCAGAAGATCCCGCTTAAGGTACTGCAGACATTACTCAGTCCCCTCAGGGCGAGAGCATACGCTAAGGTGGCGAGGGCTGCCGATGAGACTATGAATGGGAGGTTCAGGGTATGACCCAATAACGTCTCGGACACTCCGCTCAGTGCTAGAGAGATCTGAGAGAATATTAGGGGTAGCAGTGAGAATCGAAGCTTTCTTAAGCCCGATGTTAGCCCATCCATACCCATCCCACTTACGGGAAAAGTTAAGTTAAATAAAATCGCTGCCCCCGCGGTGTCAAAGGTTGAAGCTGGACGTAGCCCTGTTACACCCCCCCAGCGTCTACGACTTCAGGGGAATCCCCTCTTACGCTTACATGATCAGTGAGGTCATCCCATCACGCTACGTGTTCGATATGATACCCTACGGATTCCTGACGCTCGCGACCTACTTGGAGAGGCACGGGTTCGATGTAGCTATCTTCAATCTAGCTGCGAGGATGTTGAGAGACGAGAGCTTCAACGTGGAGAGATATCTGAGGGGAGTAGAGGCTGACACCTTCGGCATAGATCTCCACTGGATGGTCCACGCCCAGGGAGCGATAGAGGTAGCTAGGATCGTCAAGAGGCTCCATCCTGACAGTAAAGTGGTCTTAGGGGGTCTATCCTCCACCATCTTCAGGCATGAGATAATGAGGCTTTACCCATTCGTGGATGCCGTGATAACGGGGGACAGCGGGGAGCTGCCCCTTCTGAGTTACCTGGAGGAAGGGCCCGGAAGAGCTCCCAACATCATCTGGAGGGATGAGGATAGGATAAAGGAGAACCCCATCAGCTGGGTCCCTGAGTCCCTAGATGAATTTCAGGTAGATCACGGATTCCTCCTCAGGAATCTGAGAAGGACCAAGGACCTCGCTTTGAGCTCCCCCTTTGCTTCATTCCAGGAAGCCCCCATAGCTGGTGTCGTGACAGTCAAGGGATGTCCGTTCAACTGCCTGACCTGCGGGGGGTCTAGGTACGCTTACGAGAGCTGCTTCATGAGGAGAAAACTTGCCAAGAAGTCCCCTGAGGCCATAGCTGAGGAGGTCGAGGGGATAGCTAACGTATCCACGATGCCCATCTTCTTCATAGGGGATCTCAGGATAGGGGGCATGACCAGATTGGAGAGGATATCAAAGCTCCTGAGGTCCCTTAATCTAGAGAACGAGCTCATCTTCGAGTCCTTCACTCCCCTCTCCAAGCAGGTCCTCAGAATGCTGAGGGAAACTTCCCACGCCGTTTACCTTCAGATATCACCTGAGAGTCCCTTCGAGGAGGTTAGGAGGGCTTTCGGAAGACCATACATGAACTCATCCCTCGAGAAGATGGTGAGGTACTCGGAGGAGCTTGACTTCGCTAGATTGGACCTTTACTTCATGATAGGCCTCCCCCTTCAGACCAGGAATCATGGCCCCAGCGTCGCTGAGTACTTCAGGAGGATGAGGGAGCTATCGAATAGGGTGGATTCCTTCGTATCTCCTCTGGCTCCCTTCATAGATCCAGGGAGTAGGGCCTTCTCAGATCCGAAAAAGTACGGCTACAAGCTGCTTTTCATGGGGTTCGAGGATTACAGGAGAGCTCTCATCTCGACTCACTGGATGAGCTCCCTAAATTACGAGACCGAGTGGATGAGAAGGAGAGATATTGCTGAGACCACTCTGGATAGCTACGAGGCCCTCTTAACTGAGAAGAAAGCCCAGGGGATTGTGGATGATCGGGCCTATGAGCTCGCGATTGAGAGGGTGAAGCTCGACAGGGAGCTCATGAGAAGGACCGAGAAAGGATCTCCCATCGAGGATCTGGTGGGGAAGATCAAGGAACTCGCGAATGAGCAAGATGCTCTGGTGAAGAGGGGGGTCTCCCTTTACCCCACCGGAAGCCTCGCTGGGAGGATCAGGAACCCCTTAGTCAGGACACTCTTAAGGGCGATCCTGGTCCGTGAATAGGGGTATCATCTCGTCAGGTATGGAGCAACAGGCCAAGACTTTCCTCAGGTTCAGGGAACGATGTGGATTCGCTATCCTATCCACCACCCCTAAGAGGTTGGAATCGTACTCCAGCTTCAACCAGGGAGCCCTCATGCAGCCCAAGCTCAGTTTGGATACCCTACTGATCATCTCGGCCGCCCTCCTCATGGACCCAGGGGTGGGAGGTCTCCCCCCACCGAGCTCCGTCCCTGCCGTAGGGACGAAGCCCAGTAACACGGTCCTCTTCACTCCCAGATCCCTCAGGACCTCTGAGTAGTGGCTAAGCTTGTCCTCCTCAGACCCAGGTAACCCTACGATCAGGTGCGGAACCACCTCCATGGGCTCCCCCATGAGGTACTCCATGCCCCTCAGGTAGTCTTCAGGGGTCAGGCCAAGTCCCTTAGATACCCTTATAGCCCTTTCCTCCAAGATCAACTCGTAATCAGCTATATCGACGCCTATCTTTCCAAGCTCCTCTGCCTCATCCCTTCCGAGGGGACCCGTATGTACGCTCACCACGAACCCCATCCTCTTCAACCCCCTGATCGCTTGAGAGAAGGGTATGAAGGGGAGCTTACCCTCCCTATTGAAGCCCCCGCTCACGAGGATCCCCCTAGCTCCCTTCCTCCAGAGTACCTTCCCGAGCCTCAGGAGCTCATCAGGGCTCCGGACACTGAGCATCC